>CAYINH010000507.1:0-1506 GCA_964364615.1 uncultured Gemmatimonadaceae bacterium | reverse complement strand
GATAGGGGGGCATTACTTGCCAACCCGAATGTCGGGAACAATGCTCGCGCTGCCAACACCAGTCTTGGCCACATTCCCCCTGGTGAAGGCGAGAGGCCAAAACTGGTGCTCTGCCCACCTACCCCCTGTGTGGCTGGATACCCGCCCAGCCGTCACCACAGGCTCCAGTAGGGTTTCGACCACAGAACGCTGAACGGACCGACACGGGAGGCCAAGAACATGAAAGGCATGAGCCTGCTGGTTCCGCCATACGTCTCGTGGTCGGGCCGGGACACCGCCCCCGACCCCCCGCTCGGTACCATCGGCCTCTGCCACGTCGTCGAGGCCGCCTGTGTGGCCGGATTCCTCCCGATCGTAGACCAGCGGGAGGCCTGGATGCCAATCGTCGTGGCTGCCCCGGCCCAACTCCGAGGCCACCTCGCCTCGGCCCTCCAGGAGCTCGAGCTCGCCTCCCCAGCCCAGTTCCTCCTCGTCACTCACGAGACCCCGAGCTCGCCTCACACCACCGACATCCTCCGCCGAGTCAACAGACGACCGCCCGTTCAAGGCACCGTCCTCGCCCAGTGGCTGGGCGCCCGCCTTCTGGCCACTCCGGGCGCGACGGTGCTGCTCCACCGGGTTCTCGGTTGCTGCCAGGTCCAGGACCACTCCAGCGGCCGCACGCTTCGGCGCCAGGTCCACCGCACGCTTCGCTGCCGACCCAGTGATCTCACACGCCTCGCCCACCTTGCGACCCTGCCCCGGCTGGCCCCGACGGTTGATGCCCTCGCCGACAGCGCCGACACCACACCTACTCGCCTCCGCGAGCGGGTGGGACGGGGGCTCGGGGTCTCCCTGCAGACCTACAACGCGACGCCCGGCTGGAAATGGGTGTTGGAAGCCGCGGTGCGCCGCGGGCTGGGGGCTGGGGGCTGGGGGCTGGCCGAAGCTAATCCTGTGACCGGCCGGCCCGAGAGGACCTTACCCGCCTGATCGCAGTCCCCAGTCAGGAGAAAAAGACGAGGAGCCTGGCCCCGGCCCGGCGCGTGATGCCGCAGTACCGAAGGCCCAGGACGAGCCGGGAGTCTGGAAGGCTGGCGATCAGGGCCCCGAACTGCGGACGTCCCTCGGTGCGGAACGGGCGGCCGAGGCGGTCGTAGACCACCACGGTCCTTCGGTGCCCGCTGGCGCTCGCCAGTGTCTGAATGCGGCCGTTTGGCACTTCCAGCACCGGATACGCTACCCAATCCGGCCCCAGCGCTTTCGCCAATCTGCGGATTTCCGAGGGAACCCTTCGAGAACACTTCGAGGCGCTCCGGGACAAGCTCGAGGTCCCCACGAACGACCACCTGGTCCCCCGGGCGCTGGAACTGGGGCTGCTCCCGGCGGATCCCACCTAGGGCCCGGAGGGCCGGGCCTCGCGGTCTCCCGGCGCGGAGCTGCAGCTCAAGATCCAGGCGATCTTCAAGCATCAGTCGCAGAAGGACTCGGCCCCGTTTCCGGGGCTGGACGACCGGGAGTTCTGGC
>CAYINH010000506.1:0-1526 GCA_964364615.1 uncultured Gemmatimonadaceae bacterium | reverse complement strand
ACCTGCGCCTACAACACGAGCCACCCATAGCTGGGTTGCGGGCCGAAGCCCGCCCTGAGCCTGTCGAAGGGCCGACACCCGACGACAGTGTTCTCACACTCAGACCTCCGGATCTCGGGGACTCTGCCGTGACCCGGCAAACGGCAGCAACCCCTGGTTGGGCGGAGTCTCGGGACCTAGCGCGGTAGGCATCGCGGGGTCCGGCGGGTCGGCTGCTGCAATCGGTGGCGATGCCGGTATGGCGACCGACTCGGTGCCCGGTGTGTCATCCACGGTGGGCTCGTCTGGCGGCTGGGGCGCGGCGGGGGGCGAGACCAATTCGTAGACCAGGCGCAGGGTGGTCCCAGGGAAAACGGTCTCGGTCTCAGTGAGCTGCTGACAGAGGTGGACCAGGGCCACATCGGTGGCGCGATTGGCCTGATGGTGTAGGCGCACGCGCAGCGTGCCGGCCTGATAGTCCGGCAGGAGATCGGCCGCGGTGCGGTAGATGCCGCGCAGCAGCGAGCGCGCCTCGTCGTGTTTGGCCATCTGGTCCCGCAGGACGTGGACCATCGCGGTCTCCGCCCGGTAGGCAATCATCTTGATCGTGTCGATGAAGTGCTTGCTCTGGACCGCCAGTCGCTCGAAGCGCTGGTCCTCCGGGAGGTCCTTGAAGCTGAGGTGAGAGGGAACCTCTTTACGACGCTCCTTGAGCGCACCAAGCTCTGTTTCGATCCCCTCGATCTCTTCTTGGAGCGCCACCTTCTTGTTGCCCCAGCGCTCGACGCGCGCCGGTTCGATAGGCTCGTGCAGGATGAGCCCACCGAACTCAGCCCGCTTGCGGGACAGTGAGCCCGTGCGTGTACGGATCTTTCCCTCCAACTCGCGACGGGCGGGGTTGACCACCCGTACGGTGTCAGGAATTGGTTCGGTGTCGTAGGAGATCAATCGATCCAATCCATAGTGTTCTCGCATGTAGCGGAAGAAGTTTTCCTGCCCCCAGCGGGCGAACATCGCCACGGCAATGGGGATCAGCTCGCTCACATAGTCGGTGGCCAGGATGGAGGTCTGATGGCCCCCCCGACCGAGCCGACGGATCTCCCGGACCCACAGCGGCCCGGTGTCGGTGCCGCGCTCGGCCAGCTGCATCTCGATGGTCTCCCCACCGGCCACCTGTACCGACTGCGCCGTGAACTCCTCCTCGGGCCAATTGGGACCGGGGTGCTTGTGGTAGGTCAGGCATGCAATGCGTCGCTCGCGCATCCGCAGCCAGAAACCCGGGCTGTAGCCCTCACGATCGAACACCACGGTGAAGCGATGGCGCCGCCGCTCGGTGGCCAACTCTTCGGCACTCACCAGCGCGGGCGCGTCGTGCTCCAGACGCGACACGATATCGTGCTCCAAGGTCTGCAGCAGACCGGGGTCGACCGCCTTGGTGACCACGAAGAAGGGCTGGCCATCGAGCGCGTTGACCCAGTAGTCCGTGGTCGCCTGTCTCGCGTCAACTACTCTTGCCGGTTGACGACAATTATTCTTGCCGGTTGTTG
>CAYINH010000505.1:0-1540 GCA_964364615.1 uncultured Gemmatimonadaceae bacterium | reverse complement strand
GCAGATCCAGGGGTTCGAATCCTGTCACCACGATCGGTACCCGATACCTGGTGGCGATTGGCTCGTACTCGGTCCACCCCATCACGGTGCACACGTGCCCGGCCGCCAGGAACCCCCTGACCCGGTTGGCGGGGTCCTGCAGAATGGCCTCCATCGCCGGAGGTACGGTGACGTGGGACACCAGCACCGAGAAATTCGACACCCCCAATTCCCGGGCTCGCCAGACGGCCATGGCGTTCGCGGGAGCGGTGGTTTCAAAGCCGACCGCAAAGAACACCACCTCCCGATCAGGATGGCGACGGGCCAGCTCGAGCGCATCGAGGGGTGAATACACCACCCGGACGCTCCCGCCCCGGGACCGGACCTGTTGCAGGTCGCACTCGCTGCCCGGAACCCGGAGCATGTCACCGAACGAGGTAAAGATGACCTCCGGGCGCGCGGCGAGGGCGAGGGCCTTGTCAATCTGCTCCAGAGGAGTGACGCAGACCGGGCAGCCGGGACCGTGGATCATCTCCACCGCTCCCCCGAGCAGCTCGTCGAGCCCCTGCTTGACGATCGTGTGGGTCTGCCCGCCGCAGACTTCCATCATCGGCCAGGCGCGGCTGGCCGTCTGCCGGATTCGTCGGATCAGGGCCTGGGCAATGGCCGGGTCGCGATACTCGCTGAGGTATTTCACCGAGCCTCCCCCTCCCATGGGGCCAGGCTGGCGTCGGCCACCTCGGCGATCCACTCCAGTTCATCCAGCTGGCTCATCTCCCGGAGCACTTCGAAGGTGCGGCGCGCTTCCTCCTCCTCGACCCGGCTGATGGCAAACCCGACGTGAACGATGACGTAGTCCCCCACCTTCGCTTCGTCCGCCACGTACGCCAGACAGCACTCCCGGCGGACGCCACCGAAGTCCACCATCCCCATCGGGAGGCCCTGGTCCTCACGTCGCGCCACGATTCGTCCCGGAATACCCAAGCACATCGCAACCTCCTCTGGGGCTACGCCCCGGCCGCAAGCCGGGCGGCGGCGACCGCCGCCTGACCCAGGCTCACCGCACCATCGTTGGGACTGAACCGGCGCGGGAAGAGCACCTGAAACCCCTTCTGCACGAGCCGCCGTGTGACCGAAGCCGTGAGGCGGGCGTTCTGGAAGCTCCCACCGCAGACGGCAACCGATCGGTCGCCTGGCCCGACCGGAACTCCGAGGCGCCCCAGGACCACCATCCGGACCGCCGCGGCGGCGACGGTCTCGTGGAAGATCGCGGCCAGGTCGGCCGGGTCCTCCCTCTGCTTGTGCCGGGCCGCCAACTCGACCAGCATCCCGACCGGATCCCAGACCCAGATCGGATCCCCGTCAGGACCCTCCTGGGAAAACACAGTGGGCAGCGCCGCGGCCTCCCGATCGCTGGCCAGCGCCTCAAGCTCCATCGCCGCCTGGCCCTCATACGAGGCTCGGTAACGAACGCCCAGCAGCGCGGCCACCGCATCGAACAGCCGCCCCATCGATGCCCCCTCCGGGGCGTTAATCCGCCGTGTGATCTGACGCAGGGCCC
>CAYINH010000504.1:0-1540 GCA_964364615.1 uncultured Gemmatimonadaceae bacterium | reverse complement strand
GACCCCTCGGTGCCGGTCGGGGTCCGAGGGGCCGGACCGCCCGGGCCCTCCGCCAGACCCCCGATCCGGTCATGTCGCTCCCAGTGCAGGGGACCCGGAGTGTCCTGGTCCGGCGTCTGGCGATTGCCCCGGGGGTGGAACTGGCGCTCGATGTGACCCATCCGCTCTTTCCGCAGACTGCCTCAGACGACACCGTCATCCGGGCCGTCGCCGCTGCACTGCATGCGTTGGGAGATCAGGCGACGGGTCGCTGACCCGTCGCGGCGCCGCATTCCATTTCCAGGGAGGCATGGCCATGGGCATCCTGTTGTTGGTCGCGCTGGTGGTCGTCGGGTTGTGGGGGGTCGGCGCCTACAACGGCCTGGTCGCGCTGAAGAACCAGGTAGTTAACGCCTGGAAACAGATCGACGTTCAGCTCAAGCGCCGGCACGACCTGATTCCCAATCTGGTCAACGCGGTCAAGGGCGCGATGGAGCATGAGAAGGGCACCCTCGAGGCCGTGATTTCGGCCCGGAACCGGGCGGTGAGTGCCCAGGGCGTCGCGGCCACCGCCAAGGCCGAGGGAGAGCTGAGCCAGGCGCTGGGGAGGCTGTTCGCGCTGTCGGAGGCCTATCCCGACATCAAGGCCACCAGCAACATCGCCGGGCTGCAGGAGGAACTGGGCAGCACCGAGAACAAGATCGCCTTTGCCCGGCAGCTCTACAACGATGTCGCGACCCAGTACAACACCCGGCAGGCCCAATTCCCCACCAACCTGCTGGTGGGGATCGCCCAGGCCTCGCCGGCCGACCTCTGGATGATCGAGGACACCGCCGAACGGGCCGTGCCAACGGTCGATCTCGGCGGCGGCCGTCGCGATCTTCCCCCAGCGTGAGCGGGAACGACCTCTTCTCCCAACAGCTCGCCAACCGCCGGCGATCAGCGCTGCTGGTCGCCGGTTTCGTTCTGCTCTTCGCCTGGATCGGGTTTGGTGGGGACCTGAGCTGGTATCTCGCCACCCGGGATGCCCCGGACGCGGCGTACCGCCACCTGGTGCCGTTTGTCGGACTCCTCAGCACCGCGATGGCCGGGGGGATCACCTGGTACTCGTGGCGGCGAGGGGCGTACCGGGTGCTGGGCGCCACGGGCGCCTGGGAACTGCTGGAGCCCGGGGATCCGGCCCAGCAACGGCTGGTGAACGTGGTGGAGGAGATGGCCATCGCGGCCGGTCTGCCCCGGCCCCGGATCTGGATCGTGCCTGACCCCGACCCCAATGCCTTCGCGACCGGCCAGGGTCCCGGCGAGGCGCACCTCGCGGTGACCGCAGGACTTCTGGCGGCGCTCGACCGGGACGAGTTGCAGGGGGTGGTCGCCCACGAGATGGCCCATATCCGGAATCTCGATGTGCGCCTCATGACCCTGCTGGCCGCCCTGGTGGGCACCATCGCACTCATGTCGGACACGATGCAGCGGTTCATGAGGCCCGGGGGCAGGCGCCACGGGGGCGGCAGGCGGGATGATCGGGGGGGTGCGCCGATCGCCGTGCTGGTGTTCGTCCTGT
>CAYINH010000503.1:0-1549 GCA_964364615.1 uncultured Gemmatimonadaceae bacterium | reverse complement strand
AGCTGGCCTTCGAGGGCAGTCCCCAACTTGCCCGCACCAGCGGCTCGGCCCAGGTCCTCTGGCATCACCAGTACATGGCCATTCTCGGGGGCGGCCAGGATATGGGCACCAGCACGGTCCGCTTCTCGGAGGATCTCCAGAGCGAGTTGCTGGGGCAGCGAGCCTTGATCCAGGTGATGATGAGCGGGACCCAGTTCAAGCTGTTCACCAACGGCCGGCAGATCTCCAACGTTCCCAACCTGCAGTTCCGGCGCAGCACGGTGCTCCGGGTGTTTCTCGGGGGGCTGGACGACGCCGACCGGGCCGTCTATCTGGCCCGGGTGCGCCTCGCCGCCAGCGGGCCGGCGGGCACCGTCGCGAGCAATCCGTTACCGGCGCCCGCGCCCGCCCCCGCAGTGACGGCCCCAGCGCCCCAGACATACGAACTCCAGGTCTCCGTCACGCCCGGGCAGGCGGGTCCGGTGGTGCAGTGGAACGCCATCCCGGGCTCCACCTATCGCGTCACTCGGTCGGCCGAAGGCAACCGGGGCCGTGCGGCGTCACCGACCCTGACCAACGTGGTCTGGTTCGACAGCGCGCTCCCCGTCCCCGGCAAATACGTCTATCAGGTCACGGCCACCAGCCCGACTGGCGAATACGTGGGAACCGCGGCCTTCACGACCCGGACGGACGGCACGCTCGCCAACACGCCGGTCGTCACGACCTTGCAGGTCTCAGTTGTGCAGGGGCAGGACGGCCCGGTCGCCCAGTGGACCGCTATTCAGGATGCCAAGTATAGCGTGCGGCGAGTTGGCCCGAACAATTGCTGCTATGCGGTCAGAGAAGGTTTAACCGATCCGATCTGGTTCGACGCCCCGGTGCCCGGCCCTGGGACTTATATCTACGAAGTGACCGCAACGAGCCCGCAGGGAGGCAAGGTCGGTTTTGGGACTACCCAGTTCGTCAGCCAGGCGGAAGCCGTGGACAGTTCGGCAGCGCTCGAATCGTCATCCGGGGCGCCGGCGCCGGCACCACCTGCAGCGCAACCTGCAACGCCGCCCCCGCCGGCTCCAGTTCCGCCGCCCGCGCCAGCGCCAGCGCCTGCGCCTGCGCCTGCCCCTGCCCCTGCAACTGCGCCGGCTGGACCGGCAACGACGCAGGCCGTGATGAGTCCCCTCTCTGGCTGGGGCGTCATGGTCGCATGGAGTCCCGTCGCAAGCGCCACAGCGTATCGGGTCTATCGCACCGAGTCACCGACCGTGCCGGGTACACTCCTCGCCACCATCAGTAGTGCTGACGCGGCTAAGGGGTCCCCGGACCCATCCATGCTGTGGGCACTCGATCCCGACGTGATCTCGTCCAGCTCGTTTGGCAGCTACACGTCCAGCTCGTTGGGCACCTACTGGGTCGAGGCGGTGTTCGCGGACGGGAGTATCAGCGCACCGGGTCCGGCCGCTGCCGCGCGGGTGGAGGGGTCTTGGACCATTCCCTCCGTGACCAATCTGAAGGTGAGCGTCGGTGGGCTGAAACAGATCACCCTGCCGGACGGGGGCCAGGGGGGGGGGTATGA
>CAYINH010000502.1:0-1553 GCA_964364615.1 uncultured Gemmatimonadaceae bacterium | reverse complement strand
TCACCATCGGCGACACGGTCGTCAAGTCCACGGCCAACAAGATCCGGACCCTCACGGGGGGCCGGGTGCTGGCGGGGTTTGCCGGCGCGGTGGCCGACGCCCTGACCCTGTACGAGCGGTTCGAGGAGAAGCTCGACCGGTATCCCGGCAACCTCCCGCGGGCCGCGGTGGAGCTGGCCAAGGACTGGCGGAGCGATCGGGTGCTGCGCCGGCTGGAGGCCCTCCTGGTGACCGCCGATACCGAGCACTGCTATCTCCTGAGCGGCAGTGGCGAACTGATCGAACCCGACGACGGGATCATCGCGGCCGGGTCCGGAGGAGCGTACGCCACCGCCGCCGCCCGAGCCCTGCTCCCCGACCCGGCCTTCAATGCCCGGGAGATCGTCCAGCGATCGCTCGAGATCGCGGCCGAGATCTGCATCTTCACCAATCGCCAGATCACGGTGTTCGAGCTGCCGCAATGACCGACCGGGACGTCCGGCCGATCGAGCCGCCCCCGGCCGAGCCGGGGGAGACCCCGCCCCCGTGGCTGGAGGAACTCCCGCCCCGGCAGATCGTGGCGGAACTCGACCGGTACATCGTCGGGCAGGAGGCGGCCAAACGGGCCATCGCCGTGGCGGTCCGGAATCGCTGGCGCCGGTCACAGGCGCCCGAGGAGCTGCGCGACGAGATCACCCCCAGCAACCTGATCCTGATCGGACCGACCGGGGTCGGGAAGACCGAGATCGCCCGCCGGCTGGCGCGGCTGTCCGGGGCCCCGTTTGTCAAAGTCGAGGCCTCGCGCTTTACCGAGGTCGGCTACGTCGGGCGGGATGTCGAGTCGATGATCCGGGACCTGGTGGACACCGCGATCGGTCTGGTGCGGACCGAACGGGAAGACGAGGTCTTCAGCCAGGCCGAGCAGAAGGCGGAGGAGCGGTTGGTCGATCTGCTGCTTCCGGCCGCCCCGACCCCCGCGGCGCCGACCGACCCCACCGCCCGGGTCTTCGTCGCCTCGCCTGGCGGGGGCGTGGTGGCCGACACCCCGGAGGAGGGCCGCCGGGAACGGTCCCTGGAGAAACTCCGGCAGATGCTCAAGGACGGGACCCTGGAGGATCGCGAGGTGGAGGTGGAGACCACCCCGCAGGGCTATCCGGGGTTCGAGATGCTCCAGCCGCCGCAGGGGATGGAGGGCGCCGACATCAATTTCTTCGAGATGCTGCAGGAGATGATCCCGAAGCGGAAGAAGCGCCGGACCGTGAAGGTGGCCGATGCCCGTCGGCTGCTGATCGACGAAGAACTCAAGCGGCTGGTGGATCAGGACGACATCGTCAATGAGGCGATGGACCGGGTCGAGAATCACGGCATCGTCTTCATCGACGAGATCGACAAGATCGCCGGGGTGCGGTCTCAGACCGGGCCGGACATTTCCCGGGAGGGGGTCCAGCGCGACCTGCTGCCGATCGTCGAGGGCGCGACGGTGCAGACTCGGTACGGCTATGTCCGCACCGACCACATCCTGTTCATCGCCGCCGGGGCGTTCCACGTGGCCAAGCCGTCGGACCTGATTCCGG
>CAYINH010000501.1:0-1555 GCA_964364615.1 uncultured Gemmatimonadaceae bacterium | reverse complement strand
TTCGGCGAGGAAGGGGGCATTCCGGCCCGCGAAGTGCTCGGCGTGACTGCGGGAGTCCCACAGGGCGATCATGCCGAAATAGGCCGAGGCCCCACCATATGCCAGGACATCATGGATGTGGATAACCCGGGCCAGTACTGGCTCGAAGGCGTCAAAGCTGAAGTCGGCGGTGCCGGGTCCCTCCGTCACCTCGGTCATCCACAGCGGCACGCCGTACTGGGCCCCGAGGGCCCGGAGCTGTTCAAGCTCCTGCCGTGCCGCCGGGTCGGGCGTCCCGCGTCCCGAGGTCTCGAGGATCCGCCGCGGACTCGCATAAGCGGAGCCGTACGGATACTGATGGAAGCCGATGGCGCCCACGAACTCACGCGCGACCGGGTCTGCCAGGATGGCCTGAGCCACAGCTCGCGACCGGCTCATCGTCTCCTCGTTGGGAACAATGAACCGGGTTGTGGGAAATCCCTCGGCCCGCAAGCGCAACCCGACCCGCTTGACCAGGTCCACTACCTCCTGGGTCGAACTGCTCACCAGTTCCACGTTGCCGCTGGTGGGTTCGTTGAAGAGATGCACCAGCGGCGGCTCCACCCCATAGGTGTCCCGCCAGTACCGAATGATCGCCAGGACGTGCTCCCCCGCTTCCTCCAGGTACCGCGAGTAGTCCGCGGTCCGGATCGGTCGCAGCCAGTCGAGCGGCCCGCGCAGATTCAGGAGGGACCCAAACTCCGTGCTGGAAAACCCGTACGCTCCGGCCGGCAGGAGGATGGCAGACCGAATGGTGGCGGCGCCGGCAAAGTTGAAGCCTCCCGGTGCGGCCACCATCGGGTCGTCGTTGTCGTTCTGGCGCTGCCCGAAGGGATCAAAACTTCCGGCGGGCGCCTCCACCACGCCGAGGCTCAGCGACCCAAGGGTGAGGCCAACCCGGCGATAGGCGGCCTCGATGGCGGCTGGTCGAAACGGGCCAAGATAGTCCCCAGTCGAGTAGACCAGGGGCACCGTCGTCGCCCCGAATCCGCGAATTGTCTGGAGCGGGCTGTCCAGGTTCACCACCAGGCTGACGGTATCTCCCGGTTCGGGCCCCGGCCCCGTCATCTGAGCAGAGCCGCAAGCGGCCGCCAGCAACGCCAGGCACCAGAAACGCCGCGCCCGGCGAGCGGCGCGGGATCGGTGGATCTGGCGAATGGACTGACCGGCACGATGCATCAGGGGTTCCCCTCGGCTCCTTTCGGATGGGACGAGACACTTCACCGCAATCGCACAAGGCGACCGTCCCGCAGCAGTGTCAGGCACCCGCTCTCCGGGGTCGGACTTCGGGCAGGTACCGGCGCCCCCCCCCCCGCCCCCCAAGAGCAAGCAGCAGCAGGATCAAGGGGATCGCCCGACCCTCAAGCAGCTGGTAGGCCAAGCCGTGGACGACCGTGAGCCCGGCGGCAACCAGCGCGAATCGCTGCCACCGCTTCCAGCGGGTCGGGCCGAGGCGGCCCAGCCACTTGTCACTCGAGATGAGCGCAAGCCCTGCCAGGAGCAACCCGGCTGCGAGGCCGGAGTGATTGGCAAGTCC
>CAYINH010000500.1:0-1574 GCA_964364615.1 uncultured Gemmatimonadaceae bacterium | reverse complement strand
AGAACGGCTGGTACCCGGGATACAGTTTGAGCCCCCGGATCTTCCCGGTCTGGACCGCGGGCTCGAGGCCCGGGAGCTGGCTGCCATCAAAGGTGAACCAGTCAAGCCCCGCCACGACCGAGAGATGGGGACGATCCGCGATTGCCGCGACGATGCGCTCGGTGGAGGGTCGGCCGGGGGTCACCTTGTAGGAGGTGAGCACCAGGGCGTGGTCAACCCGGTTCCGGCGCATCGCCAGCTCCAGCTCGTCGAGACACCCGGCCACGGTCTCGACGGCATCCTCATGGTAGTTGTTCAGATGGACATGGCAGTCAACGATCATTGCGTTTCCGAGTCCGGTCGAGAATGCTGGCGGCCCACTCCCGTCCGCCGAGCCCGAAGGCCAGGGCCAGCGCCAGACAGAGGCCGCCGAAGGCGAGCTGGAAGGCCGCCCGAAGGACTTCCACCCCGATCCGCAGCTGTTCCAGTGCCAGGGTGAGGACGAAGGCCATGATGGAGGCCTGCGCCAGCAGACTGATGCGGCGGGCGCCGATCACCCCGATGTTGTTGAAATAGGTGTGGAGCAGCCCGCCCAGAAACCGGGAGAGCAGCGACCCGAAGACCACGATCACGATGGCCACCATCACATTCGGCAGATAGCTGACGACTCGCTCCCTCACCCCGCCGTCCACCTGCAGGCCCAGCGCGTTGAAGGTGGCGAGCACCCCGATCAGGAGGACTCCCCAATACACCACCGTCCCGGTCAGGGTGACCGCGGTGTATCGCACCCCCCCGCGCAGCAGGAAGTCCTCGATGCCGGTTCGCTCCGCTGCGGCTTCCAGGCGCAGGAGCCGGAGCAACCGGACCGTCATGGCCCGGGCCAGCCGGGCGATCAGCCAGGCCGCCGTGAAAAGCAGCAGCGCGATGACGAGTCGCGGTGTCACCACGCTGACCTGCTCCCAGGTCAGCCGGATGGAGTCGAGCAGGAGGTCCATGAATTCCATGGGCAGGCTCCGGACGCGGTGGGGGACCGCGCGGTGTGAAGGTACCGACTCGGGTGGCCGATGCTACGGCTCAAAAGTAACCACCCGCCACCGGGACTCGCGCACCGGGCCGGACGGCCCCATCTTGGCCGGATGGTTCCGACCCGTTCCGACGACCTCGCCGCGATGACCGAGGCCCTGGCCCTCGCCCGGTGCGCTGCCGCAATGGGAGAAGTCCCGGTGGGCGCCCTGGTGACGCGCGCAGGGCAGGTGCTTGGCGCGGCCCACAACCAGACGGTTCTCGGACGCGATCCAACGGCCCACGCCGAGGTGCTGGCGATTCGGGAAGCGCTCGAGGCGGCCGGCGGTGACCGGCTCGAGGGTGCCACGCTGATTGTCACCCTGGAGCCGTGTGCCCAGTGCGCTGGTGCCATCATTCTGGCCAAGATTGCTCGGGTCGTGTTCGGGGCCTGGGACCCGAAGGCCGGGATGGCCGGGTCGGTGGAGGACCTGCTCCGGCACCCGAGACTGAATCACCGGGTGGAGGTGGTTGGCGGGGTGATGGAGGAGGAATGTGGCCGGCTGCTTCGGGAGTTCTTCCTCGACCGGCGG
>CAYINH010000499.1:0-1596 GCA_964364615.1 uncultured Gemmatimonadaceae bacterium | reverse complement strand
GCGACGAGTCGCCGGCGCGGTGGCCGGATTGCTCGGGGTCCTCGTGGGGCTGCTGGTCTCCGCCGGCGTTCTCCTGGCCCCGGTCCTGGTCGATCTCCTCACCCCGGGATTCAGCGGGGCCAAGCGGGATCTGACGATTCACCTGGCCCGGATCCTCTTCCCGGGCACCGGGCTGCTGGTGATGGGTGCCTGGTGCCTTGGAATCCTCAACAGCCACCATCGGTTTTTCCTGTCGTACGCCGCCCCGGTGGCCTGGAACCTCACCATCATTGCGGCCCTGCTGGTCTTTGGCCCCGGAGCGGAGGCCGGGCGGGTGGCGGTGATCGCGGCCGCGGCCGCCGTGGTGGGGAGCCTGCTCCAGTTCCTGATCCAGCTCCCCGGGGCCTGGCGGGCCGTCGGCGGGGTCAGACCTTCGCTTCGATGGGGGGATCCGGTGACCCGGGAGGTGAGACGGACCTTCCTCCCGGCGGTCATGAGCCGGGGCGTCGCGCAGATCAGCTCCTGGGTGGATCTCATCATCGCGAGCCTGCTGCCCACCGGGGCCGTCGCCGGTCTGATCAACGCCCAGCTGCTCTACACCCTGCCGGTGAGTCTGTTCGGAATGTCGATCGCAGCGGCGGAGCTGCCTGCGATGTCCCGTGCGACGGTGGGCGGGCCCGACGACCGGGCCTTGCGGACCCGGATCGAGGGTGCCCTCGCCCGGGTGGCTTTCTTCGTGGTGCCCTCCGCCGCCGCCTTCCTCGGTCTCGGACATCTGGTGGCCGGGTTGATCTTCCAGAGCGGCCGGTTCTCCGGCGCCGACGCCCGGTTCGTCTGGAGCATTCTGGCTGGCTCCTCGATCGGGCTGCTGGCCGCGACCTCGGCCCGGATCATCTCCTCGGCGCTCTACGCGATGGGGGACACCCGGACACCGCTGCGGATCGCCCTGATCAGGGTCACCTTTGCCACCTTCGCGGGCTTCACGGCAGCCCGGTTCGGCCCCGCGGTGCTGGGGATCGATGCCCGCTGGGGAGTGGCCGGCCTGACCACAGCGGGCGGCTTGGCCGCGTGGCTGGAGTTTGCCCTCCTCCGGGCGCACCTGCGAGGCAGGATCGGCAAGTTCGGGTTGCCGCCCGGGCGCCTCCCCCGGCTGTGGGCCGCGGCCCTCGGCGGGCTGCTGCTCGCGTGGGGAGGCCTCCGGGCCTTTCCGGCCCTCGGGACCATCCCGGCGGCCCTGATGGGGCTCAGCCTGTTCGGGGCGGGGTACCTCGGCCTCACCGCCCTCCTCGGGGGCCCGCAGGTGGGCGAGCTGGTGCGCCGCCTGGGGAGTGTCCGAGCGAATGAGTGATCGACCCATTGGGGGAGTTCCCGCGATCCTGCGGCGGCGACTCGAGACCCTGCCGGACGGCCCTGGTGTCTATATCTGGAAGGATCGCGCGGGGGAGCTGCTGTACGTCGGCAAGGCCGGGAATCTCCGCAACCGGGTTCGGAGCTACCTGACCGCTGACCACGGTGACAGCCCCAAGAACTCGAGGCTCAAACGATTGATCCACGACGTGGAAACCATCGTGGTCGCGACCGAGGGCCAGGCGCTGCTGCTGGAGAACAACCTCATCA
>CAYINH010000498.1:0-1603 GCA_964364615.1 uncultured Gemmatimonadaceae bacterium | reverse complement strand
TCGCTGATGGCGGCGTCGGTGCTGATCGGATCCTGGCGGAGCGTGTTGAAGTAGTACGGCTCTCCCAAGGTGCGCGGGGCCTGAAGCTCTAGCGGCACCCCCGCGCGGCCCAGGTCAGCTCTGGCCTCGGCATTCTCGCGGGCGATACTTCTGGTCGCGTAGGTGGTGTACCTGGGGCCGATGCTGAACCCTTCGAATCCCAACGAGACCTTCCCGAGTTCACGTTTCGCCGTCGCGTAAGCGGCAAAGTCGTCGAAGTCGCTGCGGCTGCCCGCCGGCGCCGCGTATTGGAAGTAATTGGTGCTGCGCGCCACCTCTCCGTTCACCTCGATGCCTTTCACCCGCAAGGCCGCATTGATCCCCACGATCTCCAGACCCGTACCCATGCCCTGCGCAAAGACCTCCTGGCGCTTGTTGGACAGGTCGACGATATTGCCCGCAGCCCGCCGGATGGTGGTGAATTCCGTGGACCTGGACTCGGTGCTCCCGGCCGGGTTGGCAAAGTCGTGGTCCTGGCGGATCAGGATCCGGTAGTCGTTGGCCACCACTGCCGCGAAGGTGACTCCGGCGGTGCTGTCGGGCACCGCAAAGACATAGTCGATGTACGCCGGCCGCCACAGCCCAGTGGCATCAAGGAATCGGCCCCTGGCCTCCAAGCGTCGCGGCCCCTCCAATACCCCCTCGGAGGCTTCGGTCTTGGCCAACGGAATTTCCGCGAAGCGCTCTTTGCCGCTCTCCAGAATACGGGCGGTGGCCTTCACCGAGAAGACCACTGCCCCGCCTCGGTTATCCTCTGGCGAATCGTCCTGAAAGCGGACGATGAGCTGGGTGGGGTGGGTGAAAGGAGGCGCCAGGCCCTTCCGATTATTGGTGCTGAACCCCCGGCTGCTGTCGAAGCGGTGCAAGTTGAGATAGCTGGCGCCCAGCACCAGGAAGTCGCCCACATGGCTCTCCCAGTGGCCGCCCAACAGATAGAGCCCATCGGTCACGTTGATCCGCCTGCAGTCATCAAATACTTGATCCTTGAGATCGAGTTTGACCGGGTCGGACAACCGCGATAAGGCGAAGGTAAAGCGGTTGTTCGGCGAGGCCTCGTCCCAGCGGATGCCGTTGAACCGCGCCATGTCCAGGATCAGGGGCGTGAAGGTGGTACGGATGGCATCGCCCACTGCCACCCGGCTGGACCAGCCACCGTACCCATCCTCGGCGATGATCAGGTGCCGCATCCAGTTCTGATAGAACCTTGCTTTGAATACTACACTCCCTGTCTGGTCCTGGGGTGCGGAACGGAACTCCTCCATGCGGTAGACTTCGTACCCTTCGGTCAGATAGTTGCCAAAGGCGTCGTAAGTCTTGAAAATCGGAATGGTCGGTCGGTACTGCTCGTAATCGACCCAGCCGTAGTTCAGGTAGGGGGCCTCGTAGCGCGACAGGAAGGGATCCCTGAAGCGACCCTTGGTCAACACCAGATCCTCATTGCCTTCTTGGTCCTGCTGCTGGCCCAGAAGACTGGAGGCCCCCAGGAGCATCCCCAGCAAGAGGCACCGCAGGAACCTGCCCCCGGTTTCCCTCTTGTCCCTCAACGCACCACCCTCCCCACTCC
>CAYINH010000497.1:0-1603 GCA_964364615.1 uncultured Gemmatimonadaceae bacterium | reverse complement strand
GGCGGAAGGGCAGGCTGTCGTGGCTGGGACGGTCTGGCGGGTGCTGGGGCCGCTACTCGCCGCCCGCGCTAGGGAGCGGGAAGGGCCAGGACGCTGAAGAGAACTGTCAGGGGGGTGCCCTGAATGTCCGCCACCACGTTGTAGGTCCCCGGCGTGCCGGGCAGTCGGTAGCTGACCTGGGCGCTCCCGACCGGGTTGGTCGGGGTGGACAGCGCAGACAGTTCCCCGCCTCCCTGTACCTCACTCCACCGGACGGCCACTCCCTCCCGCAGGTTGCCGAAGGCGTCCGTGACGCGGACCATGAGCGCCATCGGGAGCACGGTCCCCACAATCCCCGCCTGACCGCTGCCCTGGACCACGGTGAGGGTCGCCGGTGACCCGGCCACGGCGGTACTGACGAAGTCCACCGCCGCCGGCGGCGTCGTCATGGTGGCGCGTACCCGGTTCTGCGTGGGGAGTGTGCCGAGGGTGTAGTCGGCGAACACGATCCCGCTCAGGTTGGAGGTGCTGCTGGAACGGTCGAGCGTTCCGCCCCCGCCGATGACCTGCCACCCGACCGCTACGCCCGACACCGGGTTGCCGACGTGGTCGGTGACCCGGGCGATCAGTGGCGTCCGGAGGGTTCGGCCCACGGTGTCGGTCTGCTGGTCTCCTGCCAGTACTTCGATTCTGGCCGCCGGCCCGATGGTCGCGATGGCCGTGAATCCGACCGCCTGGAGCCCGGGGGCGCTCGCCTCGAAGGCCTGGATGCCGGCCACCGGACCCAGGATGGCTGCGGTCCTGGCATACCCCTGCAGATCGGTGATCACGAGCGTGTCCCGGATCACCCCGCCCGAGAGCGGTTTGAACCGGACCCGGACACCGGGTACCCCCTGCCCGGAGAAGGCCCGGGCCTGCACCACCAGCAGATCAGGCAGCTGGACCCCGGCGACCCAGGTCTGGCCATCGCCGCTGGTCCGGTTCAGGGTGCTGGCTGGCGGTGAGAAGGCAATCACCGTCGAGTCGCGAATCCCGGTGGGGGATACCGCCCTGAGGGTGGTAGACCCCGGGGCTCCCGGCGCCGTCATGGTTCCATTGGCGGTGACCGGTGCGTTGGCGGGGTCGCCCGACGACCAGCTCACGTAGAACTCCTCCACTGGAGTGGTGAACCGGAACGCCCTGACGAGGAAGGTGTACTGATCGCCCGGCTTGAGCGCGGTATCGCGGGGCGAGATCTCGATTCGGGTGATCTCCGCGCCGGGTCCCACATACTGCATCGGAATCTGTGGGGCCACGCTGCCACCTTCGTCCAGCGTGATCGTGGCGTTTCCGGCGAACAGCAGCGTCTGGGCCGAACGGAGCTCAATCGCGGCGGTGAGCTCTTCTTGCAGGTTGGAGACGACAACTTGCAGCGTCTTCACCTCTTCCTCTGCGCTCTGAGCGGCATCACCGTTGTGTGCTTTGGTTGGTCTGGTGGGAACCACTTCACCGGAAACGATCTGTTCCTGTAGGGTCTGTAAGGCCTGCTTGGCATTCTGGAGCTCACGTTCACATTCAGCGAGGCGTAACGAAAGCCGCTGTGTGCCTAATGGGAGCACAACAAGAAAATGTAACGTGTTATGGA
>CAYINH010000496.1:0-1611 GCA_964364615.1 uncultured Gemmatimonadaceae bacterium | reverse complement strand
CCGGATGTTTTCCCGGCAGCAGGGCGTCGAAGCCGGGCTGGTAACCAAGCGGGTCGAGCTGGCCACCGGCGTGGTCAACGGTTCCGATGGGGGCACCACCAGTTCAATCGATTCCGACAAGTCCAAGGACTTCTACGGCAGCGCGCTGGTGAACCTGGACGAGAATGCCTCGGCCCTGGGAGGCTACTACTATAACGGCCGCTTCACGAATTACACGACCAGAGCGGACTACAGCACCGCGATCCTCTATCGGGACGACTTCTACCGGGCCGGGCTGCTGGGCCGGTTCGTGCGGGACAACTGGCGTGCGGTGGGGACGTTCTTCGTGGGCAACGGCGTCATCAATGCCGCCGGGGACGAAGCCAAGAACCTGGGCTTCTACGGGCTGGTGGACTACAATGTGAGTGAGAACTTCGGGGCCTATGTGCGGTACGACCGGGTCGATCCGAACACCGATATCGACCAGAACCAGCAGGACATGCTCCTGGTCGGCATCAATGGCCTGTTCTTCCAGAGTGACAAGACCGGCGCGCGCTGGCAGATCGAGTTCACCAGCAAGAGCAGCTACGCCGGTGGCACCATCAAGGCGCCCGGGGCCACCAAGTACCGCGACAACCGCATCTGGTTCCAGGCCACCTTCGGCTTCTGATCGGGTGAACTACTTATGAGATCGATACACAGACTGGCCGCCGCATTCATCGCCATCCTGGGATCGGTTGCGGCTGCCGGCGCTGCGGCGGCGCAGGAGGAACCCGCCAACAGCTACATCGGGGTGGCCGCTTGCGGCAAGTGCCACAAGACCGAGAAGAACGGCAATCAGCTCCCCATCTGGGAGCAGACGCAGCATGCCAAGGCGTATGAGACCCTGACCACCCCCCGCGCGGACAGTATCGCGCTGGCGGCGGGACTCACCACCAAGGCGGCGGAATCCGAGAGCTGCCTCGGGTGTCACACCGCCGGGGGTGCTTCCGCGGTGGAGTTCCGGAAGGAGGGGGTCGGCTGCGAAGCCTGCCACAACGCCGGGTCGGGGTACAAGCCCCTCAGCGTGATGAAAAACAAGGCCAAGTCGATCGCGTTGGGGATGCGCGAGTTCGCCGACAGCGCCGCCAGGGAGGCGCTGTGCCGGACCTGCCACAACGACAAGAGCCCCACCGCCAAGGAGTTCGACTTCGCGGTGCGGTGGGACAAGATCAAGCACCTGCGCCCCGTGGACCCGCCCTGAGCGGGCCCTGGGAGGATGCTCGACAACTGGGGGGCTTCCAGACAACGCGGAGGCCCCCCAATTGACAGTGCGGGTGATCGGCCCGGCCGGGGGCGCATCCTCAGGCCGCCGCGAGGGCCGCGAGGAGTCCGGCGCCGTTTCCAGCGGTCATCTCGGATCAGGCGGTTGCGATGGGCAGCGGCCGGGCCCGCGGCAGCGTGACACCGGCCCCCTCAGCGAGTTCGGCCCGGGTGGGATACCGACCGCGCATGGCGATGACGCCGTCCAGGACCACCAGCGGAAGGGCTTCGGGGCCGGCGATCTACTCCTGTCAAAAGGTTCCGCCGGATCGATGGGGCTGGTGACCGTCATGCGGTTCCCACCGCGCGTCGGGCGCGCACCTTCTCGCC
>CAYINH010000495.1:0-1614 GCA_964364615.1 uncultured Gemmatimonadaceae bacterium | reverse complement strand
AAACTCGGCTTCGACATGGGGTTCGCCATCCTCCAATAGCAGCTGGACAACTTCCCGCAAATTTGCCTGAAGCTCATCGAGAGTATCCCCCTGCGTGTGGGCCCCAGGCCAGCCAGGGATATACCCGACATAGACGCCAGTATCCGGGTCGCGTTCCACGATGGCAGTGTAGGATGTCATAGCGGCTCCAGTAGCGACGGGACCCCATAGAATACGGCAGTTACCGGGTAGAGAGAAGCGGGATCTGCTCCGCGGCGATCAAGTAAGGAATCCGAAGCTGGTTGGCGGCGCTCCTTGACCCACTCCCACCGCACCCTAGGTTACCTGCCATGCCCTATTCCCCCCGCCCAAGCTGGCTGACCATCTTCGCTACGCTGTCGCTGTGCACCTCGCTTCCCGCGCAGCGTCCCACCCCGGCCCAGGTCCAGTCCATCCTGCAACAACCGGGATCGGCGGAATCGGTTCGCGCCAAGATCAAGGCCTCCAGCCTCGCGCCGGACCAGATTCGGGCCGGTCTCCAGGCCAACGGCTACGCCCCCACTCTGCTCGATCTCTTCCTGACCGAACCGACGGCGTCGGATAGCCTGCGTGTCAGCGACGACCAGGCCGCCGCCATGCGGGTCCTCGGTATCGCCCCGGAAGCCCAGGCGGCGCAGCCGGCCGACACCGGCGTACGCCAAGTCCCCCAACAATCCCCCAGCGGCGTGTTCGGCGTGGACGTGTTCCGCCGCTCCACCACCCAGTTCCTCCCCCTGCTCTCGGGCCCCGTGCCGCCCGACTACCGGCTCGGTTCCGGCGACGTCCTGGTCCTCATCCTGACCGGCGACGTCGAACTTACCCACCAGCTCGGTATCAGCCGAGAGGGCTTCGTGCTCATCCCCCAGGTGGGCCAGGTCTTCCTAGCCAACCTGACCCTGGCCCAGGCCCGAAGCGTTCTCTCCGACCGGCTGGGCCGGGTGTACTCCGGCGTACGGCGCGGGCCCAATGCCACCACCCGGTTCGACCTCTCCGTGGCCACCTTCGACCTCTACGACTACCTGCTCAAAGGAGACACCCGGAACGACATCCGGGTCGAGAACGGCGATGTGGTGTACGTCGGGGTGCGTTCCCGGCGCGCCATCCTCCGGGGCAGCGTTCTTCGCCCCGCGGCGTACGACCTGGCCGCCAACGAGACCCTGGCGGACCTGATTGAGGCCGCTGGGGGGCTCGAGCCCGAGGCGGCGCGCACCCGGATCTCCATCCAGCGAATCGTACCGCCGGCCCAGCGGCCGCCCGGCGGTGCCCAACGGGTAACCCTCGACGTGCCGCTCCCGCCTGGATCGGCGGGCATCCCGCCCTTTTCCGTCGAGGACGGTGACGTCGTGACCGTCTTCGGCGTGTCCGACACCGAGCGAAACTTCGTGGAGATCCGGGGCAGCGTCTATCTGCCCGGCAAGTTCGGCTTCGAAACCGGCATGACGCTCTCCCGCCTAGTCCCGCGCCGGCGGGCTGACTTGGTGTCACCCGTCACGGCTTGTGGTCCTGGCCACGCTCTCCGTTGGTCCATCACCGTGCGCGCAGGAGCCGACCGGCTTGGTTCGGCCCCTCAACCGCCCTCCGCGCAGGGCGGCTCCG
>CAYINH010000494.1:0-1618 GCA_964364615.1 uncultured Gemmatimonadaceae bacterium | reverse complement strand
TTGGAGAGCGCGGTCCGGCAGCGGGGGCCCCAGGTGATGCGGGCCTGGCCCCGGTAGATCAGGGCCGGCTCGTACAACCGGACGAAGACCTCCCGGACCGCCCGGGAGAGCCCTTCATCCAGGGTGAAGTAGGTCCGGGACCAGTCGCAGGAGGAGCCGATCCCGCGCATCTGCTGGAGAATCGTCTCGCCGGTGTCGCGGACGTGAGACCAGACGCGTTCCACGAACGCGTCGCGTCCCAGGTCGAAGCGGGTGCGCCCCTCGTCCCGGAGGCTCCGCTCTACCACGTTCTGAGTGGCGATCCCGGCGTGGTCGGTGCCGGGGAGCCAGAGGGCCGCGCGGCCCCGCATCCGCTCGAACCGGACCAGGGCGTCCTGGATAGTCTGGTTGAGCCCGTGGCCCATGTGAAGACTGGCGGTGACGTTGGGCGGCGGGAGCATGACGACGTACCCATCCCGGCGCCCGTCGGGGTTGGCCCGCCAGAGTTGCCGGGATTCCCACCAGGCGTAGAGCGCCCGCTCGATCTCCGCCGGCTGGTATTGCGGGGGGAGTTCGGTACTCATGCCGGGCGGTGCTCGTCCTGCTCGTCACCAGGGGAATGGTCATCTTCGCCCCGGACCCGGAGTCGACCCACCACATCAAGCCCCGGCGCGGCCTCCCGGGCGAGCCGGAGGGTCCGGGCGCCTTCGCGGCGACTGGCCACCCAGCCGTGCAGTTCCACCCGTCGGCGATGGACCGGAATCACTCTAAGCTCGGCCTTGGCCAGGACGGGGTCGCCGGCCAGCGCGGCACGAATCGCGGCGGCGGCCCCTCCGGCGGTGCTGGGCTCGGGCTTCCCGGTGCGCCAGTCGGTGACCGCCTGACGGATCCGCGCCGGCCCCAGGAGACCGCCCGCGAGGAACCCGCCCACGAACCCGGCGGCCAGGCCCCCGGCCGCAAGGGCGAGGGTCTCCGCCAGAGACCTGGAGCGGCGTACAGAAAGCCTGGGCATGGAGTTAACTTAATGGACGAGGCTACCCGCTGGCAGACCTGCTGACCTTTTTCCTAACCTCGATCCTCGAGCTCTGGTTCATGGCCGAAGAGACAACCCCCAGCAGGTCCGCCATCATCCAATGGGTCGCCCTGGCGCTGGTCCTGGCAGTGGGCCTGGTGCTGTTTTTCCTCCTGGCGCCGGTGACCGGCCCACTCGTCGACCGGCTCGCCCGATGAGCGGCATCCAGCTGACCCTCCCTGACGGCAGCGTCCGGAGCCTGCCGTCGGGGGCCACCGGACGGCAGCTGGCGGAGCAGATCGGTCCCGGCCTGGCCCGCGCGGCGCTGGCAATCACGGTCAACGGAGAGATCCGGGACCTGGATCGCCCGATCGAGGGCGATGCGACGGTGGCCATCCTGACCGACCGGACACCTGAGTCGCTAGCCCTGCTGCGGCACTCCGCCGCCCACATCCTGGCCACGGCGGTGCGGGAGCTGTGGCCCACCGCGGGAATCGGCTTCGGCCCGTCGATCGAGGACGGTTTCTACTACGACTTCGACGTGCCGCGACCGTTTACTCCTGAGGATCTCGAGGCGATTGAGCACCGGATGCTCGCGGTCATCGAACGGGATGATCCGTTCGTCCG
>CAYINH010000493.1:0-1620 GCA_964364615.1 uncultured Gemmatimonadaceae bacterium | reverse complement strand
CTCCGACGCGCCCGCCAGCGCCCGGGCGGTCGCCCGGAGCGAGTCCGCCGCGCGACCCAGGGCATGGACCTGGGTGTCGATCTGGTTCACCGTCTGGAGCAGTGGCTTCCGGAGCTCGGCGATCCGGAGCGCGGTGACGATCTGGGCCCCGATCGTCGCGATGGCGGCCTGATCCCGGGCCCGGTAGAACCGCTCCTTCCGATGTTCCAGCTCCAGGGTCCCCAGCACTTCCTCGGCACTGAGCAACGGCTGGATCACCAGGCTCACCGCCTCGGCATCACGCACTCCGATTGTCGGGTCCTGCTGCAAGTCGTCGATCACCAGGATGCGGCCCTCGCGAATGGCCTGCTCGCGCAGCCGATCGAGCGCTGGGTCGGGCGGCGCGTCGCCCTTGCGGCCAAACTGCCCGCGGTAGATCACCCGAGTGGTTTCCTTCTCGAGGCGGTAGATCCTGAAATCACCCCAATCCAGGAGCCGGTGGGCCAGCTGCTCGATCTCGGTGAGGGCCGCTGTCAGGCTGACCGCGTTGGAAACGGTTGCCGAAAGGAGATGGATCTTGTTGAGGTCCTCCGCTGCGATCGCCTCTTCGACCAGCGTCCGGACCAGCACCCCGCCCACCGTCATGGCCAGCGCCGTCGCCAGCCAGCCGCCGACCGTCAGGTTGATCGCGGCCCAGACTACCCCGATGGTCCCGGCCAGGGTGATGGCGTACGCGACGATCTCCCAGCGGAGAATGAACAGCCGCTCCTCCAGCTGGAGTTTCTCCCGCACCAGGAGACTGAAGTAGAACAGGCCGCGCGAAGCTACGAAGTAGCTCCCGGCCAGTACCGCCGCCGCGGGCAGGAAGTCCAGCGAGAGTTCGTGCGCTCCGGTCAGCCGCCGGGTCAGGAAGTAGAAGCCGGCTGCCGCCATCAGGGCGATGACCTCGCGGCCCGCGTTAACGGCGCCGACCAGCGGTGGCTTGCGGTGCCAGAGCACGTCGGCGGCGAAGACCCCCGCCGCCACACCGCCGAGCACGACCTGGACCGGGGCGAGGATCAGCCCGGCCAGGGCCGGGAGCCCGACCTGGGTGAGATAGGAGTACTTGCTGAGCCGGACCGGCCCGACCCGCAGCGCCACCGACACCATGAAGACCACGGCCATCGGGGTGAGCTGCCCAAGCCAGGACAGGTCCGTCAGCAGGGTACCCAGCAGCAACAGGAGACCCCCGAGTGACATCAGCCGGGCGTAGATCGGGAGGAGGCGGTAGAAGCCGGCGGTCGTCACGGGCGACGATCAGGTAACGTAGCCACCGACACTCAGACCGAAGCGTTCCGGGTTGGTGACTTTGACGATCGACCGGAGGAAGGCGCCGTCGTCGCCACGGGCCGCGAGATCCACCGGGATGCCGGGAGGCGGCAGGGTGGCACCTGCCGGATCGGTGACGATGGTCACCACGGGCCGGCCGAGCAGTCCCGCGTCCGGGTTGGCAGCGGTAACGATGGCCACCTCGAAGGTATCGAGGATCACGCAGGTCCCCACGGGGTAGATGCCGAGCAGGTTGATCAGGGCCTTGACCACCAGCGGATCGTAACCCCGGCGGGGATTGTTCCACATCTCCCGCAGCACCTCGTCCGGCTC
>CAYINH010000492.1:0-1620 GCA_964364615.1 uncultured Gemmatimonadaceae bacterium | reverse complement strand
GAGGTCCGGTCGGATTGGGCGATGTTGGCGAGCTGTTGAGACACGCCCTTCATCGGGGGATGGGTGCCGAGGCCCTCCAACCCGAAGGTGGCGCCGACCAGGAGTCGGCCGGCCGCGCGGGTCCGGGCCACAGCCGCCGCGGCCACGATCTCATGGCCAAGCCGTTCGGGATCGAGCGGGCGCTCGACCACCCGGTGGGCGCCCGCCTCGAACCCGGCGAGCATCGCCGCACGGTCACCGGCTGGAACGACCCCGACGATCTGGGCCCCCCCGGCGGCCAGACGGCCGAGCAATGATCCCCCCTCGCCTGCCAGGGACAGGTCGAGCACGATGACGTCCGGGGTGAGCCGGTCGGCGGCGTCGAGCGCCGCGGAGGGATCGAGTTCACGCGCCACCTCCAGGCCCAGCCCTTCGAGGTGGGTCCCGAGGACACGCAAGGTCTCGACATCGTTGTCAATCAGCAGGATGGTCTCGGCCATGGCCTTACCCTTACCGAAGAGGAGTCATTACAGCGATCGCGCCGGGAACCACCTCGGCGGTGAACGGCGTCTGTCCATCAACATCACCATCAAGTTCAACGAGAGCCGGGGCGTCGGTGGAGACCGTCACGACCCGTCCCGCCGCGTAGCGGATCAGTCGTTCATCCTTGCGTTCCGGGTTTCGCATCACCTGCCAGACCGCCCGGAGTCCGTCAGCCAGTCCATTGGCGCGCACCGCCACCACGTTCAGCAACCCGTCGTCCAGCTCAATGTCCGGCCCGAGCGGGACCACCGGCGGGATCGCCATGCGGCAGTTGGCCACCAGCACCATCGAAGCCTCGAGCTCCATCACCTCACCATCTACCGTGACGAGGTGGCGATAGCTCCGGATCGACGGCAGCACCCGCACGGCTGTAACAACGTACGCCGCGACCCCCCAGGTCCGCTTCATGGCGGTGGTCGTCTCCCCCATGACGGCAGCATCGGCGCCGGTCCCGGCGGCCACCGAGAAGTAGGCGTCGCCATGGAGCCGGTCGAGGCGGCCAAGATCAATCCGGCGGGGACGTCCGCGGAGCACCACCTCGGCCGCCGCCCTGGCCGACCGGGGAATCCCGAGATTCCCGGCCAGGACGTTGCCGGTCCCGGCCGGCAGGAGCCCCATCGGGACCTCGGAGCCGACCATCGCGGCCGCCGCCTGAATCAGGGTTCCGTCCCCGCCGTGCACCACGATCCGGTCGTACCCCTCCACCAGCGCCTGTTCCGCGAACCGACGCGGGTCGGTGGGACCGGTCGTTTCCACCACCTCGAGCTGCCAGCCGCCCCGACGGAGCACCGCCAGGGATGTTTCGAGGGTCCGCGGCTTGGATCGGGCCGCCACCGGATTGGTGATCACCAGGGCACGGGTCATGGTCAGTACTCCTTGCCCCAGCGAATGTCGGTGCCGAACTGATGCCGAATGGTCGAGCCGGTCGGCGCGCCGGCGATACAGACCTGCACCGGCTCGGTGGTCGCCGCGAAGGTCAGCCTCTCGCTGATCCGGTACTCCAGGCCCACCCCGAAGTTCCGGAAATCGAATGCCGCCCCCCCGTTGAGGCAGAATCCAGTCCGCAGGGTGACGAACCACTGGGTGCCGACCTGCCAG
>CAYINH010000491.1:0-1628 GCA_964364615.1 uncultured Gemmatimonadaceae bacterium | reverse complement strand
GGTCAGCCGGCTTGAGCCGGTAATGAGCCCCTACCAGGATGGCCAGCATAGCATCGTCTACTCCGGCCGCCTGCCCGGCGGCGACCCAGGCTTCCACCAGCGGAGCCGTCGGCGCCAGTACCGGGGTGTCGGGCGGCAGTCGGCCGGTCCGGTCAAGTACCCCCAGGAGCCAATGCCGGCCGACCGAGGGGTTACCCATCGGTCCGGCCCACCGAGGCAAGGAGGTACGTCATCACCATGCCATACTCCCTTCGGAGTTGAGAGATCTCGTTCAGGGCTTGCGCCGGATGCCGGTTCCGGCCGGCGAACTCGATCGTCGTGAGCACTTCGGCCAGGCGCTTCGCCCCGATGGCCCCGGCCGCCGACTTGAAGGCGTGGGCCGTCGCCTCGATTTCTCGGGAGTCGCCCGCCACCATGGCCGCCTCCAACGTCTCCATTCGACCCGGCGCGTCCCCCAGGAAGACGTCGAGCATCGCTTCCACCGCCTCGGCCACCCCCGCCTCCGCCATGGCAGCCCGGAACCCAGTCAGGTCCACCGGGGGATCGGGATCCTCGACCGCCGTCGGGGACTCGGGCAACGCCGTCGTCCCCCACTGCTCCGCGATCGCAAACAGATCATGGGGCTTGAAGGGTTTGGCCAGGTAGCCCGACATCCCCGCTGCCAGGCACCGGTCGCGCTCCTCCTGGAGGGCATGGGCCGTTACCGCGATTATCGGCAGGTCGGCCATTTCCGGTAGGGCCCGGATCGGCCGGGTGGCCGTGAGCCCGTCCATGACCGGCATCTGGACATCCATCAGGATCACATCGAACCGCTCTCTGGAGACCGCATCGACCGCCAACTGCCCATTCTCCACCACCACCACCTCATGGCCTCGCTTGCGGAGCATCGTCGCGGCCACCGCCTGGTTGACCGGATTGTCCTCGGCGAGCAGGATCCGGATCTTGACTCGCTGCTCCTCAATCAGGTGCCGGGTAATCAGTGGGACCTTGCCGGCTCCCGGGGCCTCACCCCGGAGCACCGCCGTCACCGTTTCCAGAAGCTCCGCCCGGGAGGTCGGCTTGGAGAGGTAGCCGGTGATTCCGAGGTCGCGGCAGCGCTGGCCATCGCCGGGACGGCCCCCGGAGGTGAGCATCATCAGCCGGGTAGACCCCAGGACTTCATCGCTCCGGATCCGCTGCGCGACCTCAAATCCATCGAGCCCTGGCATCTGGCCATCGAGGATGACCAGGCGGTAGGCCCGCCCCTCCCGATGGGCGGTGCGCAGTCGCTCGAGCCCGGTTTCCCCGTCTGGAGCCTCGTCGGCCCTGATCCCGGTGGGAACCAGCATCTCCCGGACGATCCGCCGGTTGGTGGCGTTGTCGTCGATGATGAGAGTGGGAACCCCTCCCAGGGAAATCGGCTTCCCGGGGAGCAGTTCGGACACGCTCTCGACCACCTGCAGAGGAAGCGAGAAACTGAACTCGCTTCCCTCGCCGGGTGTGCTGACCACTTCCAGGGTGCCGCCCATCATTGTCACCAGCCGGTTGGTGATGCTGAGTCCCAGTCCCGTGCCGCCGTACTTGCGGGTGGTCGAGACGTCGGCTTGGCTGAATTCCTCGAAAATGGCCTCGATCTTGTCAGTGGGAAT
>CAYINH010000490.1:0-1629 GCA_964364615.1 uncultured Gemmatimonadaceae bacterium | reverse complement strand
CGGATTGCCCGCCACGTCGAGCAGGGCCCGCGTCGTATCGAGCCCCCACTTGATGCCACCGGTTGTTCTGGGAAAGAGAAAGCGACAGGCGTCGTCGAAGGAACGAATCGTCAGGCGGCGGGCTCCCCTTCCAGCGCGGGCTGATTGCTCAGCATCCGGAGCAAGCGGCCCGTGGTCTGCGCCAGGCGACCTCGCGGCACAACGGTATCCACCATGCCGTGTTCCTGGAGGAACTCGGCGGTCTGAAAGCCCTCGGGCAGGTCCTGCCCGATGGTCTGCTTGATGACCCGCGCTCCCGCGAAGCCGATCACGGCGCCGGGTTCGGCGATGATCACGTCGCCCTGCATGGCGAACGACGCCGAGACGCCCCCGGTCGTGGGGTCGGTGAGGATCGAAATGAACGGGATGCCGGCCTCGCGCAGCTGGGCGATCACGACCGAGGTCTTGGCCAGCTGCATCAGGGACAGCGTCCCCTCCTGCATGCGGGCGCCGCCCGAAGCCGACACGATGACGAGCGGGATCTCAACCTTGAGCGAATGGAGGCCGAGGCGGGCGATCTTCTCGCCGACCACCGAGCCCATGGAGCCACCCATGAAGCGGAAGTTCATCACCGCCAGGTTGATGGCCAGGCCCTCGAGACTGGCCGTGCCCGTGAGCACGGCGTCGTCAGGCCCCGCCTTCTTGATCGACGCCGCCAGCCGCTCTTTGTACGACTCGAAATGCAAGGCGTCTATGGAGCGGAGTTCCGCGCCGAACGGCTCGAAGGACCCGTCGTCGGTGAGGATGGCGATGTAGTCAATGGCATCTATGCGGCGGTGATGGCCGCAGCTCGGGCACACCTCGAGGTTCCGGATGAACTTCTCCCGGGCATCGACGTGGCCGCACTCTTCGCACTTGTCCCAGACATCCGGCGGAATCTCGAGCTTCTGACGTTCGCTCGTCCGGGTCTTCCGCTCTTTGCGGAACCAAGCCATGCGCTGGTGTGCCTTTGACTGAGGGAAGCGAGGAGGCCTTCGCAGGGCCTCAATGGAACGACTCGATTAAGATGAGGAGGATTGCTATTGCGCGCTAGTAGTATGTTGCAAGTCATTGCTATGACTCACGATAGCCAAGTTCACGCCCTTCCTTCGCGAGTCGCAGACAGAGACCGATCGACAGCAGGCAGGCCAGCAGGAACGACCCACCATAGGAGAAGAACGGCAGGGGAATCCCGGTGATGGGCATCACATTGGCCGTCATCCCGACATTCTCGAAGATGTGGCTGAAGAAGATTCCGAACACGCCAAAGGCGACCAGGCTGCCGTACGGATCGGGGCAGCGCCGGGCGATCCGGATCAGGGTCACCAATAGTAGAAGAAAGAGCAGCAGCGCCACCAGGATCCCGACAAAGCCCAATTCCTCCCCAACCACCGAGAAGATGAAGTCGGTGTGCTGGGCCGGGAGGAAGGCCAGCCGCTTCTGGGAGCCCAGAGTGAAACCCTTGCCGAGCAGGCCACCCGACCCGATGGCGATCTTGGACTGGATGATGTGCCAGCCGGTGGCCCTCGGGTCCACTTCCGGGTTCAGAAATGAAACGAGCCGGTTCTGCTGGTAGGGGTGCAGGTGTTGCCAGAGCGGCAGGGCGACAAT
>CAYINH010000489.1:0-1635 GCA_964364615.1 uncultured Gemmatimonadaceae bacterium | reverse complement strand
GGGCCTTGACGCCACCGGTTGCGGATCGGGTCATAAATGTCCACCCGGTCGTACACCCCTCCTGCGGAGGCGCCAGCGCCATCAAGGGTCTCGCCGCCGACCACATAGAATTCGCCTCCGAGGTAGGCCGCCTTCCCCATGCCGCCGCGCGCCTGTGGCAAGGCTAGGGGAGATCCAGCTCTGCCATCCGAGACCACCCAGGTGTCTGTGTCGGGGTCATAGATCTGTAGGTCGTCATACCCGTTGGCCACCCGGTTGCCATCGCCACTCCCCGGGCCACGTCCCCCGAAGACGAACAGCCGGCGCCCGTCTGTGCCCGAGGCGGCATGGTTCCTGGCTCGAGGCATGGGCGCAATCGGTCGCCAGACGCTGAGCCTGGGTTCGAACACCACCGCTTGGCGGGTGGTCGTGTCTCCCACGATCCCGCCCGCCAGGTAGATCTTGCCCTCGATCACCGCGGACGCACTCGAACCAACGGGGTACCGCAACGAGGTTCCCAGTCGCCACTCGTCGCGAGAGGGGTTGTAGATCTGGACAATGTCCACTGATGTCCACTCCAGGCCGCCAATCAGGTACAACTCCTCACCAACGACCTCGGCCGCGTGATGATGGGTGGCCGCCGGGCGTTGACTGAAGGCTCGACCGTTGCCCCATTCGCCTGTCCCAATATTGAGCACCAATGTGGAGCGGGACCCCTGACCGACCAGGTAGAGCCACTGGCCGATCACCCCGCCCGCCACCTCGCCCAGCGGCTCGGGCATACCCGGCGCCGGGCGCCACGGTTGGTCCAGTGGAGCTGCCCAGGTGGTCAGATTGCGGGGGTGACTGCCGTCTTCTCCGCCGGCCGTCAGGATGACCTCGTCCCTGACGGCCATTGCCACCGGGGCCAACAAGCCACGTGGCATGGTCATCGCGTACGACCAGAGATCTGAGTCGGGATCGTAAACGAGGAGCTCTCGGGCACTCGCCTTTCCCCGGGCCAAGGAACGCCCACCCGCCAGGTAGATCCTCCCGTCGAAGGTGAAGGTGCTCGGTTCGGCGTGGGATCGCGGTTCGGGAAGGCTGGCGACCTCGGTCCACTGGTCGGTAACAGGGTCATAGCGGTGTACCACGGCGACATCCACAGGGATCGGGTCGTGGCGGTGAGCGCCGCCGATGGCGTAGACCTGCCCCAGGAGTTCCACCGCCGACAGGTGCCCCCGCGGATTTGGCAAGGGACTCCGCGGGTGCCATATGGAGTCGCCCGGTTCCAGGCGCCAGTGGTCTGGCGAGTCGGTGATGCGGTCGGGTAACCACCCGCCGAAGTAGTGCAGGCTGCCGTCCGGCAGGGCCACGAGCCCGCCACTGCCCCGCGGCGCCGGCAGGCGTGGACCCTCGGACCAGCGATCCTCACCAGGCCGGTATCGCCACACCCGGTCGGTTGCCGGGCCGGGATTGTCGCCGACGAAACCGCCCGCCCCGATTGGATGCAGACCCTCGGCGTGCAATTCGAACAACCGCAATCCGCCGCGCTCCCCAACGATGCCGCCGACTGGCTCAATTCAGTTGGCACACCCACCACAGCCCCCGCCCCTTCCTCCGGCAAAGACTTCCAGTCTGTGCCGGAGAGCTCAGACTTCCAGTCTGTGCCGGAGC
>CAYINH010000488.1:0-1648 GCA_964364615.1 uncultured Gemmatimonadaceae bacterium | reverse complement strand
GACCGAGGGCTTGGGCAGCGGCGTCAGGGTGCCATCCTCCGACCGGTCGTACTGCATGAAGACCAGATTCCAGATTTCGACAAACCGGCCCTCCTCGGCCAGCCGCTCGAACTCGGCCGCGGGAAGATCCTCCGACGGAACCCCCTGCTGCCATTCGAGGTCCACATAGATCTCCGAGCAGGGGCCGCAGGGGCCGGTGTCGCCCATCTGCCAGAAGTTGTCCGCGTCACCGAGCCCGTAGATCCGGCTGTCGGGAAGATGAGCGATCTCGCGCCAGAGCCGGCGGGCTTCGTCGTCAGTGTGGTGGACCGTGACCCGGAGCCGATCGGCCGGGATTCCCAGGTACTCGGGGCTGGTGACGAATTCCCATGCGTAGCGGATCGCATCGCGCTTGAAGTAGTCGCCGAAGGAAAAGTTCCCCAGCATCTCGAAGAAGGTGTGGTGCCGCTTGGTGTGGCCTACCACCTCCAGATCATTGTGTTTGCCGCCTGCCCGAACGCACTTCTGGACCGTCACCGCCCGGCGGTAGGCCCGGTGTTCCTGCCCCAGGAAGCTGCGCTTGAACCGCACCATTCCGGCGTTGGTAAACAGCAGGGTCGGGTCGTCGGCCGGCACCAGGGGAGAGGACGGCACCTCGTGGTGTCCCCGGTCGGCGAAGAACTGGACGAATCGGCTGCGAATCTCGGAGGAGAGCATGGCTGGAAATATAACGCCTGCCGTGAGTTACGCCCCCTCCACCCGAGGGGCAGCGGCAGTGAACCGTGGCGCTAGGCCCCGACCACTTCGCGGACCATCTCCCGGACGGTCATGCCCCGGTAGCCCCGGCGCGCCAGGAAGGCCGTGACCCGGCGAATCCGGTCCGGCCGGGGGATGTGCTGCAACTGGCCCGCCCGCTTCCGGGCCAGACTGACGATCCGTTCGTCCACCGCCTCGTCCGACACCACTTCCGCCAGCAACCGGTCGGTCACCGCGGTGGGGATGCCGGCCCGGGCCAACTCCAACCGGAGCCGAGCGGGGCCCCGTCCACGGGCAAATCGCGTCTCGATGAAGTGCCGGGCGTGTTGCTCGTCATCCAGCAGGCCCGCGGCGGTGGCCCGGGCGATCGCCTGCTCCACAGCCTCCGGGGGATGTCCCTTCTGCCCCAGCCGCCGGCAGAGATCCCGGCTGGCGAACGACCGTCGTTCCAGACAGCGGAGCGCGGTGCGGTAGGCCGCCACCGCGTCGGCCTCACGGCCAAGAACCCCCAGATGCTCCTCGGTCAGCGCGGTGCCGACCACCAGGCCGAGCCGGTCAATGAGCTCGGCGGAAACGGTCAGGTACGGCTCCTCATCCACGAACACCCGAGCCACTCCCGGTCGCCGGTCATCGAGGCCGATCCGGGTCACCCGGGACCCCGCTGAACTACTCCTCATCATCGTTGACGTCAGGCTCCTCGGCCACGGCCCCGTTCGACCCGATCCCGCCCTTGATCCCGAGGAACTCCTTGACCCGAACCTCGACTTCGGCGGCGACCTCGGGGTTGTCCTTGAGGAAGAGCTTGGCGTTCTCGCGTCCCTGGCCAATCCGCTGCTCGCCGTAACTGTACCAGGCCCCTGACTTCTGGATGATGTTGGCCTCGGCGGCGAGATCCACCACCAGCCCGCTGTGG
>CAYINH010000487.1:0-1688 GCA_964364615.1 uncultured Gemmatimonadaceae bacterium | reverse complement strand
GCACCGCCTGGGTGCCCGAGTAGTCGAACTCCGCGCCCTGCCCGATCACGATCGGGCCGGAGCCGATCAGCAGGATGGATTTGAGGTCAGTCCGTTTGGGCATCAAGCAACTCGCGCAGGGTCTCGTTCAGGTTCCGGGTCGGCGCCCATCCGGTCGTCGCCCGGAGCAGTGAAGCATCGCCCACCAGATGCGGAATATCCACCGGACGGGCGAGGGCATGGTCGAATTCGGGAATCACGGCGCACCCGGCCAGCGCGGCGAGTTGCCGGAACAGCTCGCCGACCGACAACCCTTCTCCCCGGGCCACGTTGTAGATCGCGCCCGGGACACCGTGCTCCAGCAGGGCCAGATAGGCGGCCACCACGTCCCTGACATCGAGCAGGTCGCGCACCGGCTCCAGCGACCCGGTCTTCACCACCGGCGACCCGGTCCGGCGGGCCAGCGCCAGCCGGGAGGCGAAGGCGGGGGCCACGAACCGTGGGGACTGCCCGGGCCCGGTGTGAGGGAATGGGCGGGCCACCATGACTCGGAGCCCGGTCCGCCGGGCGATTTCCAGCGCCCCGACCTCGGCCGCGGCCTTGCTGGCCGCGTAGGGACTCACCGGCGTGATCGGGTCGGTCTCCCGGCGGGGACGGGCCTCACCGGGCCCATACACCTCTCCCGTGGAGATGGTCAGCACCAGGGGATCGACCTCCCCGCGCTGGCGGAGGGCTGCCAGGGCCTCCAGCAACCGGACCGTCCCGAGGGTGTTGACCTGCCAGGTCGCGATCGGGTCGGCCAGCGAGTCGCCGACCGAGGCGACCCCCGCCAAGTGGATCACTGCGTCGGTCGCGTGGGCCGCCACCATGGTCACCGAGCGGGGATCCTGCAGGTCGAGCGGCAACCAGGCCACGCCCTGGAGCGCCGGATCGGGGTCGGGTCCCGCTCCGTCCCGCCCGACGGCACCCACCACCTCGTGGCCGGAGGCGACGAGACCGCGGACCAGCCAGGCCCCGACAAACCCGTTGGCTCCGGTCACCAGAACCTTCATGACGACAGGAGCCGCTCCAGATCGGCATCCACCATCATGGCGACCAGGTCCTTGAAGCCGACGGTCGGGGTCCAGCCCAGGTCCGCCGTTGCCCGGGAAATATCGGCCTGGAGGAGGTCGACTTCGGCGGGTCGGCGAAGGGCGGGGTCCTGGGACACGTACTGCTTCCAGTCGAGCCCCAGATGACCGAACGCCAGCTCCACCAGTTCCTGAACGCTGTGGGTCTCGCCGGTGCCGATCACGTAGTCGCGGGGCTCATCCTGCTGCAGCATCCGCCACATGGCGTCCACATAGTCCCCGGCGTAGCCCCAGTCCCGGCGGGCGTCGAGGTTGCCGAGCTTGAGTTGGGAACTGAGTCCCAGGGAAATCCGGGCCACCGCGTCGGTGACCTTCCGGGTGACGAACTCCATCCCCCGACGGGGGGACTCGTGGTTGAACAGAATCCCGCTGACGGCGTACAGGCCGTAGGCCTCGCGATAGTTCACCGTCATCCAGTGGCCGTACACCTTGGCCACCCCGTAGGGCGACCGGGGGTAGAACGGGGTCGTCTCCCGCTGGGGGTACTCCACCGCCTTGCCGAACATCTCGGAGCTGCTCGCCTGGTAAAACCTGGCGGCCGGGTGCGCCAGACGGATCGCTTCCAGGATCCGGGTCACC
>CAYINH010000486.1:0-1696 GCA_964364615.1 uncultured Gemmatimonadaceae bacterium | reverse complement strand
ATTCATCCGCCAGTTCATGCATGGTTGCACCCGAACCGTCGTCATTGGCCAGCCAGCGCGCCTCGACGATGCGACGCGAACGCGGGTCCAGCTTTTCCAGCGCACTTGCCAGGCCCTCGGACTGCAGCCGATCATCGCGATCAACAAGATCGACCGGAGCGATGCCGAGCCGCTTCGGGTGCACGACGAGGTGCTGGGCCTGCTGATCGACCTCGAAGCCTCCCATGCCCAGCTGGAGGCCCCGTTCTTCTATACCTCGAGCCGGGCCGGCACCGCCACCGCCGATCTGAATACTCCGGGCACCGATCTGACCCCGCTGTTCAATGCGGTCGTGGCCCACGTGCCGCCGCCAACCGGGCAGGCCGATGGCCCGTTCCAGATGCTGATCTCCACCCTCGACTACTCCAGCTATCTGGGTCGGTTGGGGATCGGCCGGGTGGAGCGCGGCGTGGTCCGGGTCGGGGACCCGGTCGTCCTGCTGCCCCTCGGCCTCCCGGGGGTGGTACCCGAAAGCGAGACCAGCGAGCGGAGCCGGATCACCAAGCTGTTCGTCTTCGACGGGCTGCACCGGACCGAGGTCGAGGAGGCCTCCGCCGGGGATATCGTGGTCGTCAGCGGGCTCGAAGGGATCGAGATCGGCAAGACCCTGACCGACCCCGAGCACCCCGATCGGCTCGCCGGAATCGCGGTGGAGGAGCCGACCATCTCGGTGGACTTCATGGTGAACAACTCGCCCTTCGCGGGGCGGGATGGCAAGTTCGTCACCAGCCGTCAGGTCCGGGACCGGCTCTTCAAGGAGCTGGAGCGGAACGTGGCGCTCAAGGTGGAGGAGACCGTCGCCACCGATACCCTGTCGGTGTCCGGACGGGGTGAACTCCATCTGGCCATCCTGATGGAGACGATACGCCGGGAAGGGTTCGAGTTCCAGGTCAGTCGCCCCCGGGTCATCACCCGGGTGGGGCCCAACGGGGAGCGGCTGGAGCCGTACGAGGAACTGATGGTCGACATCCACGAGGAGTACCTCGGCGTGGTGATGGAGCGGCTGGGTCCTCGGCGGGCGGAAATGACCGAGATGCGGAACCCCGGTCAGGGGTCGGTGCGGCTGACCTTCAAGGTCCCGGCCCGGGGCCTGTTCGGCTACCGATCGGAGTTTCTGACCGACACCAGGGGTACCGGGACCCTGAACCACCGGTTCCTGGAGTATGGTCCCTGGGCCGGGCCGCTGGCGGGCCGCAAGCGGGGGGTCATGGTGGCCGACCGGGAAGGGGTGGTGGTGGCCTTCGCGCTCGGCAATCTCCAGGAACGGGCCCAGATGTTTGTCGCCCCCGGGGATCAGGTCTACGAGGGGATGGTGGTGGGGGAGAGTGCCCGCCCGGGCGACATGGACGTCAATGTGACGAAGGAAAAGAAGTTGAGCAACATGAGGACCACCAGCACCGACGAGAATATCGTGCTGGAGCCGCCCCGGGAGATCACCCTGGAGTACGGGCTGGAGTACATCGAAGAGGACGAACTGATCGAGGTCACCCCCAGGGCCATCCGGCTCCGGAAACGGATGCTCCAGGCGGTGGATCGCCGCCGGGCCGCCCGGGCGGCGGCCAGGGTGGCGGATGCGTCGTAGAGTGGCTACCTTGGCGGCAAATCGGGGTTCACTTTCATCCTGCGGAGGAGCACATGTCGGCCTGGTTGGCCTCGC
>CAYINH010000485.1:0-1713 GCA_964364615.1 uncultured Gemmatimonadaceae bacterium | reverse complement strand
CGGTCACCTTCACCAACCGGGCCGCCGGGGAAATGAAGGAGCGGGTTGGCCAGTAGCTGGGTCGCGACCCCGCCGGACTCTGGATCGGGACCTTCCACTCGCTCTCCGCGCGAATCCTCCGGCGAGAGGCCGAGCGGATCGGGTTCAGCCGCAACTTCACGATCTACGATGAGGACGACCGGCTGTCGCTGATCCGGCGGCTGATGGATGACCGGGACCATCCGAGCCGGTTGTTCTCACCGAAACTCATCCAGGCCGTCATCTCGGGAGCCAAGAACCGGATGCAGAGCGCCGAGTCGCTGCTCGCCTCCGCGCCGCAGGACCCCGTCACCAAGGTTGCCGCCGACGTGATGGGCGCCCTGGCCGGGGCGCTCCGGGCCCTCAACGCGATGGACTTCGACGACCTGATGCTCCACCCGTTAAGCCTGTTCCGGGACCACCCCGACCGGCTGGCGTGGTATCGAGAGCGGTTCCAATTCGTGCTGGTGGACGAGTTCCAGGACACCAACAAGGCCCAGTACCAGTTGGTGCGGGCCCTGGGGGGTCACGGCAACGTGTTCGCCGGGGGCGACGATGACCAGAGCATCTACGGCTGGCGCGGGGCCGAAGTGAAGAACATGCGGGAGTTCCAGCGCGACTTTGGTGACGTGCGCCTGGTGCGGCTGGAGGAGAACTACCGATCCACCCGCGTGGTGCTCGACGCTGCCAACGCCGTCATCGCCGAGAACAGCTCGCGCCTGGGGAAGACCCTGCATACCCGCCGCACGGGCGGGGAGTCGGTGACGGTCGTGGCGGCCGCGGACGAGCGGGACGAAGCAGAGTGGATCGCGCTCGAGTATGCCCGACGGCAGCGCGACGGCGACTGGTCCTACCTCGACATGGCGGTGCTGTATCGGACCAATTCCCAGTCGCGGGCGATGGAGGAGAGTTTCCGGCGGGCCGGGGTCCCCTATCGCCTGATTGGCGCCACCAGTTTCTACGATCGGCGCGAGGTGAAGGATCTGCTGGCCTACCTCCGGTTGGTGGCCAATCCGGCCGATGACGAGGCCTTCCTCCGGGCGATCGCGGTTCCCCGCCGAGGGGTAGGGGACAGCACTCTCGCGTCTCTCGCCGAGACGGCGGCCCGGTGGAAGAAATCGCTGCTCGCCACGGCCGCGCTCGCCGGTGGCCTCGAAGGTCTGCGGCCCAATGTCCGCGATGCCCTGATCGGCTTTGCCGAACTGGTCACCGATCTCCGCACCCGTTCGGAGGACCTCTCCCCGGGACTGGTACTGGAGGATCTGGTGAACCGGGTCGATTACGAACGGGTCCTCCTCAAGGAGGGTCCCGAGGGGGCGGATCGGTGGGAGAATGTCCGGGAACTGATTGCGGCCGCGGCGGACTGGTCCGAAGTGATTGACGAGCAGGAAGGAACGGCCCTGGAGCGGTTCCTCTCGGAAGCGGCGCTCATCTCCGCCCAGGACAAGCAGGAGGGCGAGGAGCGCGGGGTCACCCTGATGACCCTGCACGCCGCCAAGGGGCTGGAGTGGCCGGTGGTGGCGATTACCGGACTCGAGGATGGGCTGTTCCCCCTGGCCCGGGCCTATGACGATCCCGCCACCCTCGAGGAGGAGCGCCGTCTGTTCTACGTGGGGATCACCCGGGCGCAGGACAAGCTGAACCTGGTGTGGGCGAGGCAACGGCGGAGGGCCGGGGACTTCACCTTCGGAACCC
>CAYINH010000484.1:0-1740 GCA_964364615.1 uncultured Gemmatimonadaceae bacterium | reverse complement strand
CGCCTGGCGCGACGGGACCGGGTGGCGTTCCAATTCCCCTCGCAAGGCCGAGCGCGAGCTCGACAAGCTTCCGTTCCCGCAGTGGGACCTCTTTCCCTGTGACAGGTACGTGGTCCCACAATCCTCGGTCACCGGCAGCATGCGGTTCTTGCCGATGCTCTCTTCGCGGGGCTGCCCCTTCGGCTGCAACTACTGTCCCTACCCGGTGGGCCAGGGACTCCTCTGGCGGTATCGCTCGCCGGCCAACGTGGTGGACGAACTCGAGCACTTGGTGCGGGACCTCAAGGTCGAGTTCGTGATCTTTCGCGATCCGCTGTTTTCCGCCAACAAGAAACGGGTCGTCGACATCTGCGAGGAGATCACCCGACGGGGGATCAAGGTCCAGTGGCGATGCGAAACTCGAATCGACTGCTTGGACGAGACCACGATCGCGGCCATGGCCCGGGCGGGCTGCACCGGGGTCAACTTCGGGGTCGAGAGTACCGACCCACAGGTGCAGAAGAATGTCGAACGGAAGCGGATCACCGAGACCCAATTCCTGGAGACGGTCGCCGAGTTCCAGCGCCACAGGATCGCCACTTTCGCGTTCTTCGTCATCGGCCTGCCCGGGGACACCATCGACACCATCCTCGCCAGCATCCGGTTCGCCACGCGGCTGAACGCCAGCTGGATCCAGTTCACCGTGGCCACCCCCTTCATCGGTACCAGGCTCCACGACTGGGCCTCGGGCCTGGGACTCGTGGCCCAGGATCATTATCGGATCATCAGCAGTCACGAGGGCTCCATCGGCAATGAGAACCTCTCGCCGGCCCAGGTTCACCGGCTGCACCGCTTCGCCCAGATCCTCCAGCGCAACTTCATCAATCGCCGCGGGATCCTGAAGAACGAGTATCGCCAAGACCCCGTCTACCGGATGGCGCGCCGGGCTGCCGACCTGATGTTTGGTTGGGCTGGTGGGGCGTTCTACCAGGCAGGCAGCCTTGTCCTGCGGGCCACGATGCGGGGCACCCGGCGAGGTGAGGCCACCTTGGTGGCCCCAACAAGTACCCCTGAGCCCAGCAGGTTCTCCGGGTGATCCTGGTCACGGGCGGCACCGGGTTCATCGGCCGGCGCCTGGTGGCCCAGCTCCGCCTTGAGGGGAAGTCGGTGGCGGTGCTCACTCACGACCCGAACACTACCCATTGCCCCGGCGGGGTACCCCTGGTCCTCGCCGACCTCACGACAGGCCTGTCACCGGCGCTCCTGGCCGGGGTCCAGTCGGTCGTCCACCTGGCGGCCCACGGCGGCGATGGGGAGCTGGACACCCTCCGCGCCTTGAACGTCCGGGGCACCCATCACCTCGCGTCGGCCGCCGCCGAAGTCGGCGTTGAGCGGTTCGTGCACATCAGCAGCGCCGGCGTGTACGGCCGATTCAGGCCGGGCCGCCCGCTCCGTGAGGAGGACCCGCTCCAGCCGGAGACGGCCTACGAGCGGTCGAAGGCCGAAGCGGAACACGCGGTCGAGCGCGCCTGCACAGCCGGGCAGGTTCCGCTGGCAATCCTCCGGCCGGCGGGGGTGTACGGTCCCGGGCGGCCCGCGACGGAGGACTTCATCCGGCAGGTCCACCGGCGCCGCCTCTGGATCCATGGCCCCCGACCTGCAATCGTGCATCCCACTTTCGTGGACGATGTGGTGCACGCCATCCAACGGCTGCTCGAACGGCCTGTCGGGGGCCTCGAGGTGTACAACATTGCTGGAGAA
>CAYINH010000483.1:0-1762 GCA_964364615.1 uncultured Gemmatimonadaceae bacterium | reverse complement strand
ACCTATCGTTCCCCCGATCGCACGCTCACCGACCAGGAGGTGGATGCCCTTCTGACGGGAGCCGACCTCGATCGATTGGAGACGGCCGCCCGGGGGGCCTTGCCCGGGGCCGATGCGCTGGTGCTCGAGGATTACAACAAGGGAGCCCTGCCGCCAGTCCTGATCCACGACCTGATCGCCGCCGCCCGTCGGGGCGGGGTGCCGGTCATCGCGGACCCCAAGTTCCGCCAGTTCTTCGATTACGCGGGAGCGACGGTGTTCAAGCCCAACCGTCGAGAGCTGGAGGCGGCCCTGGGCGCGGCGGTCGACCTGGCCCATCGCGATGCGATGCCGGCCGCCCTGGGACAATTGAAGGTGGACAACCTGCTGGTCACCCTTGGGGCCGAGGGGATGCTGCTGGTGACCCGGGACGGCGCCGTCACCCACATCCCGAGTCTGACGCGGGAGGTGAGCGACGTCTCCGGGGCTGGCGACACCGTCACCGCGTGGATCGGAACGATTCTGGCCGCGGGCGGGACGATCCGCGAGGCCGCCGAGTTGGCCAACTACGCTGCCGGCATCGAGGTCAGCAAGTCCGGCGTCGCCACCGTCGGACCGGACGAGGTGCTCGGGGTGCACGAGGATCGATTCGACCAGATCGGCCGATGGCGCCGAGGAGGAGTGATCTAGCTCATGTCGGGATACAGCTTCGCACCATTCCCGCCTACCCCGCTCGTCCGCCATGGTCCGCCCAGGAAGGTCGCCGTGCTGGGCGCCGGACTCGCCGGGCTCTGCGCCGCCGACCTGCTCACTCAGGCCGGGCACGAGGTGGTGGTGCTGGAGGCTCGCTCCCGACCCGGTGGACGGGTGCTGACCCTTCGGGAGGGCTTTTCGCCCGGACTCCACGCCGACGCCGGAGCCGCCTTCGTTCCTGGCGGCCATCCCCTGACCGTTGGCTATATCAAGCAACTTGGTCTCGAACTGGATCCGCTCCCGGTCGACGCTGGCGGCGAGGTCGATTTCGTCCAGGGGAGGCTCATCAAGAATCCCAATGACGCCAATGCCGCCTGGCCGGTGGCGCTTCACCCGGATGAACAGGGCAAGACGCTCATGGAGCTCATGGGGCGCTACCTCGGCGGGCCGCTCCAGGAGGTCGCCGCCCAGGATCCCCGGAGCCCCGGGTGGCCGCCCCCGGCGCTGGGGAAGTACGACGCCGTGACCTTCTGCCAGCTGCTCGCCGCTCAGGGGGCCTCCCCCGGAGCCGTCACCCTGCTCCACCTTGGCTTCCCGGACTTCTGGGGAGATGGCGCCGCTGCCGCTTCCGCCTTGCTGATCCTGCGGGACGATGCCTTCATGATGGCCATGGCCGCCGAAGCGACGCCGACGACCCCTGTCGGTCACCCGGCCAGTCGACGCTACCGCCACCACGCCCATCTGGCCCGAGGCACCGCCGCCAACCCACCCCCGCTCAATCCACTCGCTACCTACCGGATTCGAGGCGGCACCGATGGCCTCCCGAACGCGATGGCCGGCCAACTCGCGGGGCGGATCCGGTTCGATGCGCCGGTCATGGCCATCCACCAGCGACCGGACCGAGTGGAGATCGCCTGTGGCAACGGGGTGGGCACCATCGCCGCCGATCGGGTGATCAGCACCATCCCCTGGAGTGTGCTGAAGGACATCCCCATCACCCCTGCCCTCCCCACCCCCAAGACAGCCGCCATCAGCGAACTCCCCTACACCTCGGTGACCCGGGTGTTCCTGGAGTTCTCGTCCCGGTACT
>CAYINH010000482.1:0-1767 GCA_964364615.1 uncultured Gemmatimonadaceae bacterium | reverse complement strand
CGACAGGGACCGTTCCAGCTGCTCGTGGAGATCGAGCGACCCGTTGAGGAACCGGCTCCCGGTGCAGCCCGACCCGTAGCGATGCAGCGCCCGCGTGGCGGCTTCCAGCACCTTTGGATGGTGGGTAAGCCCGAGGTAGTTGTTGGACCCCAGCATGACTCGCCGGGTGCCCTCGATGACCACGACGGTGTCCTCGGACTCGGAGATCGGCTTGAAGTAAGGGTAGAGCCCCTGCGCCTTGACCTCATCAGCCCGGGTGAACTGGGCACACTTGTCGAGGATGGGAATGGTAGATGTCACGGTGTGAGGCACGGCTGCTCTCGCTCCGGATGAAGGGTGTCACCGCCATGTCACACAACAACTTAGGTGGTAAAGATAGCAGTTCAACTCGCAACAGACAAGCGGCGCCCGGGACTTCCCCGCAGGGCCCCTCCCCTTGATATTTCCCAAGATGCCGCTCCCCTGTGCACCGATCTCGCTGCGACTCGTCCCAGCCGGGTAAGCCATGCAAGCCCGTTTGCTTCTTCCGGCCGCCGGCCTTGTGGCGGCATTCTGGGGCGCGATGCCCGCTCCCGTCGCGGCCCAGGCCGGCCGCGGGGTCCTCGGGCGCGCCGAGGTGGACGGGCTCGATTTCCGGCCCGATGGCGCCTGGCGGAGGCGGGCCCGGGCGGTCCGGCTCCGGCGCCAGGCCCTGCTCCAGTCCGGAAACCTCCGACTGCTCAACCAGCCCCTGGAGTTCTTCGCCCTGCGCGCTCCGGAGGCGGGTCCCCTGATGAGCGCCGATGCGGTGACCGGCACGTTCCATGTGCCAACCATTCTCATTGCGTATTCTGACGTAGCGGTGGGTTATCCGGTATCCGATTTTCAGAACGTCCTGTTCAGCCGGACCCCCGGTGCCTTGGGGCGGGCGTACACCCTGACCAGCTTCTACGAGGAGTTGTCGAACAATCTGATCGCGATGGAGGGACGGGTCTTCGACCCGGTGGGCACCGACTCCACTGCCGCCTATTACCAGAACAACTGCAATGGCATCGGCGTCATCGTCTCCTGCCCGGACGGAGGCCAGCGGTTCGGTCGGATGCTGCTGGCGGTCCTGGACTCCATCACCAACCGTCCCGGGGCTGACACCGCGTGGAATCAGTTCGACAACGACGGCCCCGATGGATTGCCCAATTCCGGCGATGACGACGGGGTAGTCGATTTCGTGACTTTCCTTCAGCCGACGAAGGATGGTGCCTGCTCCCCCAGTCCCGGGGTCTGGTCGCATCGGTACGTGATCCGGGCCTGGAACGGCGGATCCCCGCATGTGACCAGGACGCCCCGGCGGGATCCAGGTGGGATTCCGATCCCCGGTCAGTTCCTGCTGGTCGATGATTACACCATACAGTCTCAACTGGGCGGGAATTCTGCGTGTGACCCCTCCCAGATCATGCAGGTCGGGACCGTCGCTCATGAGACCGGGCACGCCTTCGGGCTGCCCGATCTGTACGATACCGACGCGTCCAGCCGGACCGAGGGGATCGGGGAGTGGGGCTTGATGGGGAGTGGGACCTATGCCCATCCCTACAGCCCGGCCAGCTACAGCCCATGGTCCCTGGCGGAATTGGGATGGGTGACCCTCGAAGAGCTGACCACCAGTCGCACCGTGCAGGCGGGTCCCCGCCAGCTGAGCGACACCGTCTTCCTGGCCCGGACCAAGGATTTGCAGCAGTACTTCCTCCTCGAGAACCGCCAGGCGGCGTTGAGCGATACTGCCCAGATGAACCC
>CAYINH010000481.1:0-1779 GCA_964364615.1 uncultured Gemmatimonadaceae bacterium | reverse complement strand
CCAGGTGCGAGCCGATGAACGAACACCCTCCAGTGACCAACACCCGCTGGTTAGACCACTCCATGTGACCCCCACCTGTTGCGTGTACGCCACACTTTGCGTCGCACAGACTCAAATCACCGACCGGCCGCCCAGGTAGGCCCGGGTCAACTGGACGGGCTGGAACACGATGCTCGGCCACAGAAAGACTTCGTTGGTGCACCAGCACTTCTTGGCGGCAATCTGATCACGGAGCTGCCGGGCCTCGGCCGAATTCCAGATCTGGCGGAAGCTCCGCTCACGCAGATTCCCCAGCGGCTCGTGGGTCTCGCAGACACTGACGTCCCCGTTGGCGTAGACCACGCCGGAGAGCACTCCTGCCCGACACGGAACGACCTGTTCCTCCGCCTCAATGGTACGCACCTTGGCCCACTGCAGCATCGGCTCCACCGAAGCCCCGAATCGCCCCTTCTCCCGGTCCGCCCAGACGGAGGCGACGTGCCGGTAGAGCGCCTGGTAGTTCTCCAGAGCCGGCCCGGTCAGGGTCGGATTCTTCCGGTCACCGCGGATGATGGCCAGGTTGTGGTGTTCCATGGCCGGACAGCGTTCGTGCAGGTAGCAGGTGAGCTGGCGGATCTCCTCCAGGTTCTCGCTCATCGCCACCGTATTGCAGTGGATCCGGAGCCGCGGGTCCTCGCGCTGCAGGGCCGTGAGCATCTCGTAGGTATCCATCGCCTTCTCAAACGACTTGGGATTCCCCCGGAACCGGTTGTGGTACTCCGGCATCCCGTCAAGCGAGATCTCGCAGACGAAGAGGTCGAGGCGCTCATGGTCGAGCACCTGGCGGAGTTGCTTCTCGGTCTTCTCGGTGAAGTACCCGTTGGTCGGGACGTAGATCTGCCGGGCTCCATTGTTCCGGATGAAGAGCCCGCAAATGTCTGCGAAATCCGTCCGGATGAACGGCTCCCCGCCGGAGAGGTTCAGGATCTCGATCGGCCCGAAATCCTCAGAGAGTGCCTTGAACTCCTCGAAGGTGAGGTCGTCCCGCTGGTTCAGATTGCGCCAGTAGAAGCAGTGCTCACACGTCAGGTTGCAGATCGAGTTGATGAACACGATCAGGAACGGCGGTGTCTCTCCCTCCGTGTGCACCCGAGCCCGCCGCGTGAGCCGGGCATGCCGTCCAATTCGGTTCAACAGCGACATCAGCCGTGGCTCCTTTCAGGAGCGGATGCACCAGGGAAGGCGACACCATTCGATGGTGCCAACCCGCGCAAGAGGGGCAAAGCCCGTGCCAGTTTCAAAATCAACCCCACGCCTCCCAACTCCGCCCCGACCCCGCCATCGTACCCCAGCCTTCTCCGGCCGCCCACACCCAGAGCAGGAGGACCAGAATCGGGAGGGACAGGAGCACTCGGCCCATCTCGAGCCGCCGCCCTGCCAGCCGGAAGATCGTCCTGACCGGCAGCCAGACCAGGAGGGTTGCTGCGGTGGCCAGCCTCCCCCATCGGCTCGCGGGACTCGCCTCGGCATCCCGCCAAGCGCCGAACAGGCGCCCGTGATGCCATGCCTGAGCGACCGCCCAGCCGAACCGATAGCGCCCCCGATGCTCGACTCCCAGCCCCTCGAGCAACACGGTCGGTACCCCAGCCGCCCGAATGGCCGCCCAGAGCGAGGCCTCATAGACGCCGTGGCACCACACCGGCTCAAGTTGGTCGAGGAGCGCGCTGGACAGGCTGGCGTTGCAGCCCGAGGGCATCGGTGATGCCCCCGGGCGGAGCGGAGGGGCCAGCAGCAGGTAGT
>CAYINH010000480.1:0-1789 GCA_964364615.1 uncultured Gemmatimonadaceae bacterium | reverse complement strand
GGCCAGGTAGACGGTGGCCATGCCGCCGGCGCCCAGCTCCCGCTCGAGGCGGTAGCGGTCAGCGAGTGCCGCAGCGAGACCCTCGGGCACCGTGTTCATGTTGGACACCCCAAGATGCGACCCGCCGCAGCCCTCGTCCAGCCGCAAGACCTCGATGCCACCGGAACTCGGTACACTGGTGGCACCCAAGGTGGGAAAGCGGGCACCCCCCGGAGGATGCGCTCGCCATTCAACTCTCGCAGTGTCTTCACCTTACGCTGGTCGGGACGGCGGGATTCGACCCGATGCCGCGGGCTCCCGGCGAGCCATGCTAGGCTCTCCCGTCAAGCAACGCCGCGAGCGGGTGGGCTTGGATCAGGAAAGCGAAGCCGGCAATCAGGGGGCCGGAGTGCCGGCGCCGGTCACGAGCCGCCGGAACTGCAGGAACATGCCGGTCCGCCATCGGAGGATCATCCCGAACGCCAACAAGTAGAACAGCGAGGCCGTCTGCCGGGCGGAGATCAGGTGCCCGATGTAGTCGTGGAGCAGGAGCCTGACGCCAAGGAGACCGAGCAGAATCCCGAGAAAGGCGCGGCTGCGTTTCAGGTAGACCAGCCCCTCGCGCTGCTCCAGCCGTGAGGAGCGCACCAGCGGCCAGGACAGGATCAGCAACCCGGAGGCAAAGGCCGCGCCGGCGCACCACCACGGGATCCGCATCGGGGGCCACAGAAACATGCCGAGTCCGGTGCTCATGCCGAGTGGCGGGAGGAGAATCGCCCTGGCCGATATGGGGACCCGGGTCTCCCGGACCCGCCAGGCCAGCAGGGCGACCCCACCCACGATCGGGCTCAGCCGGAGGAAGGATCCCAGCACCCACTGCAAGGTCGGCATCCCCTGCCCTCCTCTCGTGTTGCCTCTCCCCTCCCAGGCGAGCGGGGAGAGGCTCTCCCAGGTACGATCGCGTGGCGCGAAGCATCGCACAAGCTCCCTCGAGCTCTCCTGCGGGCACACCCTCACAGGTGGGGACCGCCCCCAGTCGGTCGGCTGGCTACGGGTCGACGATATCGCGGTATCGGGTACCGCACAAGACTTCGAAGAGCTGCCCTCGCCGCGGCCCCACGGACCTTGATCCCGGTTCCAGCCGAGTTGCACCCCCCTCCGCAGCAGCCTAGGTTCTGGGCATGGGCGACCGCACCGCGATCGAATGGACCGACTCGACCTGGAACCCCATGACTGGGTGCACCAAGCTCAGCGCCGGGTGCGACCATTGTTATGCCGAGACGGTCGCACACCGCAAGACGCGGAGCGTTTACCTCGCCCAGCTCCCGGTCAAGGACACTACCGCCGGTCGCGCGGACCCGTTTGCACCTCGGTTCTGGCCTGATCGGCTCCGCCAGCCACTGTCCTGGAGGACTTCCCGACTCATCTTCGTGAACAGCATGTCGGACGTCTTCCATGCCCACTTCACACTGGGCATGATCCGGCAGGTCTTCGATGTGATCGCCGAGGCGCATTGGCACCAGTTTCAGCTGCTCACCAAGCGGCCGGAGCGGGCCGCCCGGTTGGCGGACAAGCTTCCGTGGCCCGAGAACCTCTGGTTCGGGACCTCCATCGAGGACATTCGAGTCGCGCAACGGGCGGACGCCCTCCGTGAGGTGCCTGCCCACATCCGCTTCATCAGCGCCGAGCCATTGCTCGGCCCGCTGGATGACCTCAACCTCGACGGGGTGCACTGGGTGATCGGCGGCGGGGAGAGTGGTTTCGGGTTCCGGCCCTGCGATCCGGCCTGGGCCCGGGGCCTTCGTGACCA
>CAYINH010000479.1:0-1790 GCA_964364615.1 uncultured Gemmatimonadaceae bacterium | reverse complement strand
CTCGCAGGACCAGGGTCGCACCTGGTCCGCCCCCTTTACCGCCCACGACGACACCTCGCCGACGGAACACGGGTTCGTGGCGATGGTTCCGCGCCCGGAGGCCGGAGCCGACCTGGTCTGGCTCGACGGACGGGCCATGGGGGGCCCCGAGGGTGGCCCGATGTCGGTCCGGAGTCGCCCCGTCACATCGGCCGGCCGGCTGGGAACCGAAACCGAACTCGACGGTCGGTCTTGTGAGTGCTGCCAGGCCACCATGGTGCGGACCCCGGACGGCCTGGTCGCCGCCTACCGGGACCGGAGCGAGGACGAGGTCCGGGATATCGCGGTGGTCCGGCAGACCGGGGGCCGCTGGACCGAGCCCACCATTGTGGCCGCCGACGGCTGGGTCCACCGGGCCTGCCCCGTCAACGGCCCGTCTCTCGCCGCAGACGGCCGGGAGGTGGCGCTGACCTGGTATACCGGGGTGGGGGACACGCCGCGGGTCTACCCCGTGCTGGCCCACGACGGGGGCGCCACCGTCGGCCCCCGGGGCCAGGGGAACGCGGGCGTGCCCCTGGGCCGGGTCGCGTCGGTCGGGTTGGGGGACGGGGCCTTCGCCACGGTCTGGCTGGAGGATGCCGGGGAGGGCCAGGCGGTCTGGCGGATCCGCCGAATCGATCGAAGCGGCCGGGCAGGCCCCGCCCGGGATGTGGCGACGGTAACCCGAGCCCGCTTGGCTGGATTCCCCAGAATCGTCCGTTCTGGCGCCGAAATCCGCCTGACTTTTACGGCCTCCGGGGCCGATGGAGGGGTCCGCGTCTACCAGGTGACCCCACCCCCGGCAAACCCAGGTTCCTGAGGGGACTTCCGCCCGGGGCTTTCGAGTAGCAATTTATTACATCCCGGAGCCGCGATCCGGTTCCAGCATCCCCTTCTCAAGGATTGGACCGCAATGCGTGTCGCCTCTCTTTTCCGCAGGTTGGCACTTGCCGGTGTCCTCGCTGTCGGAGCCCTGCTCGGCATTCCGCAGGTTGTGCTGGCGCAGGAAACCGGCTCCGTCTCCGGTTCGGTTACCCGCTCAGACAATGGCTCTGCCCTCTCGGGGGTGAGCGTCTCGGTCCAGGGAACCGGTATCGTGGCGGTCACCAACACCAGGGGGCAGTACACGATCCCCCGAGTTCCCGCGGGCGCCCAGACGCTGGTCTTCCGGTGGCTCGGCTACACCCCCAGATCGATGGTGGTCACCATCACCGCCGGGGGAAGCGGGACGGTCGACGCGGCGCTCGAGGCCGCCCCGATCCAGCTCTCGGAGATCGTGGTGTCGGGGGTCTCCAAGGCCCCGGAACGGGTCACCCTGGCGCCGTCCGCCGTCTCCTCGATCGACCCGCGGGTGATGCAGTCCGCCAGCATTTCAGGTCAGGCGGCGATGGTGCTGCGGGATGTCCCGGGCGTGGACCTGGGTCAGAGCGGGGTCCATGACTTCAACGTCAACGCCCGCGGGTTCAACTCCTCGCTCAACCGACGAGTCCTGGTCCTCCAGGACGGCCGAGACCTCTCGATCGCCTTCCTCCAGGCCCAGGAGTGGACCGCCCTCCCGATGCCGAGCGAGGACTTCACCAAGGTGGAGTTCGTCAGCGGCCCGGGTTCGGCGCTCTACGGCGCCAACGCCTACAACGGCGTCCTGGACATCAACACCCCATCCGCCCGGGAAGTGGTTGGCACCAAGGTCTCCCTCGGCGGCGGCACCCTGGAGACCTTCCGAGGTGACCTCCGGCACGCTGGCGTCCTGTATGGTGGCCGGCTGGGGTACC
>CAYINH010000478.1:0-1793 GCA_964364615.1 uncultured Gemmatimonadaceae bacterium | reverse complement strand
GAGGCCGCCTGCCCGAACGCCACCGCCTCCCGGGCAGCGCCGACCCGCATCTCATCCATGGCGATCCCCCCCGAGGACCGGGCCCGGCCGACCGACCCGGCCAGCAGCTGGATCTCCGCGTTGGCGACCGCCAGCCCGGACGACGGGATCGAGGCCATCCCGTTGATCCGGGCGGCGGACCCGGCGAGCACCACCGAGTAGGACGCCTCCCACGACGCGCCACCGGTGAACCAGGCGAGCGGCAGGCCGGATCGCGCCTCGGCGCTCTGCACCGTCACATCGAGGGTCGGGTTCACCAGAATCAGCTCGGCGGGATAGCGCGGGAGGCCGGGCCGCTGAAAGGTGACCCGGCCATCCTGAAGTCGGAATCGCTCGGGCTGCACGCCGAACACGAAGGCGACCACCGTGTCCCGAATGCCGTTGGTCCTGCTCCCCGTCTCGAAGACCAGCTCCCGGCCCACCGCCCGGCGCATGGTATTCTGCTCGTCCACGGCGGCGTCGTATCTGGCCTGTGCCAGGCTGATGCCCGGGGCGGTGGAAAAGATGGAGCCGGGGTCGATCGCCCCGAGATCGAGCCGGTGGGTCGAGAACCCCGCGGGGAGCTGCAGCGGAAATTCCCGGCGGGCCAGCACCCGGCCGTCGGAGTAGATGGTCAGACTGGATTGGGCGGTCAGCGGGCTCGCCCCGAGGGCGAGCAGGCAGGCGACGGCAGCAAGGACGTTACGCATGACGAATCTCCATTGGGGCCGCTTTCACTCCGGCAACCACTCCATCGCCATTCGCTGGACGATGACGTGCACCAGGACGAAAGTGGCCACGGTTCCAGCCCCGACCCAGAATCGCGAAGTATCGCTCACCGGGGAATTCAGGTTGAGGATCAGCGCGGCGACCAGGGCTGCGACGGTGGAGATGCGCCGGGCCATCCGGCTTGCACGCCTCTTCCTGGCGGCGTGGCAACTCCTGCACCGGGCTCCCCAGGCCAGACCGGGAGGCTTGGCCCCGCAGGTGATGCAGGGGGGCTCAGGCCCCGATCCGAGCCGCGACGGCATCCCCGAACTCGGCAGTGGTGGCCGACCCGCCCAGATCCCGGGTCCGGACACCGCCCTCCACGATTGCGCCGCGGATCGCTGCCCGGAGCCGCCGCGCGGCACCGTGTTCCGTCACATGGTCCAGCATCATCGCCGCCGCCAGCATCAGGGCGGAGGGGTTGGCGATGCCCTGCCCCGCGATGTCGGGAGCGCTCCCGTGGACCGCCTCGAAGATCGCGGCGTCCTTCCCGATGTTCCCTCCCGGTGCCAGGCCCAGCCCTCCCACCAGCCCGGAGATCTGGTCGCTCAGAATGTCCCCGAACAGGTTGGTGGTCACGATCACGTCGAACTGCTCCGGCCGCATCACCAGCTGCAAGGCCGCGTTGTCCACGATCATGTCCGCCATCGCCACCCGGCCCCTGAACTCCTCGGCCACGCTCCGCCCGACTTCGAGGAAGAGCCCGCCCACCATCTTGAGGATGTTGGCCTTGTGGACCAGGGTCACCGTCTGGCGCCCGTTTTCCGCCGCAAACTCGAAGGCAAACCGGATGATCCGGTCCGCCCCGCCCCGGGTCAGGATCGCCTCGGAGACCGCCACGGCCCGGGGATCGTCGTCAATCTGGATGAAGTGCTCGACCCCGCTGTAGAGGCCTTCCAGGTTCTCCCGGATCATGACGATGTCGATGTTCTCGTACCGCCCGCCGGTCACGATCGTCAGCGCCGGTCGCACGTTGGCGTAGAGCTGGAATTCTCTCCGGAGGGCCA
>CAYINH010000477.1:0-1805 GCA_964364615.1 uncultured Gemmatimonadaceae bacterium | reverse complement strand
CGGCTCTCCTGGAACGGGTCGCCGAAGGTCGCGGGATCGAGCGTGAAGTAGTCGATTGTCTCCGTATGGAGATACCCGAGCACCGCGCGCAGGTTCAGTCCCTCGATCGGCGTCGAGCTCGCCTCGAGCTCCCAGCCGTACATCCGGGCATCGGTATTCTCGGTTCGCGTACCCGTGCCATCGATCAGTGCGATCTGCATGTCCTGATAGTTGTAGACGAAGGCCTCGAGATTGAACTGGAGCCTCTGATCGAAGAACTCGCTCTTGGTTCCGAGCGAGTAGGCCCAGATCTTCTCCGGCTCGTAGCCACCGACCCCACCGAGCGCGAAGCCGCCCGACTTGTAGCCGCGATCCAGTCCGACATAGAGAATGTGATCGTCCGTCGGCCGGAACTCCAGGCGAGATCCCCACATCGTGCCGCGGAAGGTCGCATCGCACCACGGCAGGGTGCTCCTGAGGGGCCAGTCCTCGTTGGTCCCCGACGGACGGCAGGCCTCCACGTTCGCCGCATCGATCGGATCGTGCAGGAAGCTCCGCTTGCGATCCTTGATCCAGCGCCAGCCCAGGCCGAACGTCAGCGAATCGGTCAGGTGATAGTCGCCATGCAGACCCAGTCCATAGCTCTTGTTCTCCACCTCCTGGAACGTCTTGATCAGACTCCCCGCCCCGGGGGTTGGCGGAAGCGTGGGGTCGGAGCCGGCGCCCTCGGGTTCGGTCATCGCGAAGCAGGAGCGGCAGAGGCCGTCGGCCAGGGGGCGGAGGTACTTCTCCTTCTGCTCGGGGGTGCCCCAGTGGAGGAGCGTGTGCATGTTGCCCTCGTCGGGGGCCTGGGCGTTGAGCACGAAGGGGCCAATGGTGGTGCGGCCGGCCTCCGCGGACATGAACGCCATCGCCACCGGGCCGAGGCCCATGCCGCCCCACTCCGGGGGCAGGTGGGGGTTCCACAGCCCGTCCGCGCGCGCCTTCTGGCGGAGCTGGACTATCGCCTGGACGTAGGCGTTGCGGTCAGCCTTTTCTTCGCGTAACTTGTCTTCGGCGGGGCGGACCTCGCTCTCCATGAACTTACGCACCCGCTGGCGGACCTCCTCCACATCCGGGGCCAGGTTGAAATCGATGGGCATGGCGAATCCTTCCTTGGCACGCTTCGGCCTTCTTGCGGTTGGCAGGGAGATTGTAGTCGTCGCGGGGCGTAATGTCACCTGCGGTCGGGGAGACACCGGGCCGTGAGCAGTAGCGTGCCCGGCATCGACCTGGAGCGGCTGCTCCCCTGGTTCCAGGCCAACGTCGCGCCCGTCAGCGAGCTGAGCGCGGAGCTGATCGGCCACGGGCGCTCCAACCTGACGTACCGCGTCAGCGGCGGCGGCGGGCACTGGGTGCTGCGCCGTCCTCCCCTCTCCCACGTCCAGCCCACCGCCCACGATATGAAGCGCGAGTTCCGCGTGATCTCCGCGCTCAAGGGGACGGATGTGCCCGTGCCGGAGGCGATCGCCCTGTGCGAGGACGCTGAGGTGAACGGGGCGCCGTTCTACGTGATGGAGTACGTGGAGGGGCTGGTGCCCACCGACAGCGCGGAGGTGGCGCGCCGCTTCGACGAGGGGCAGCGCCGCCGCATCGGCGAGGAGCTCGTCGACGTCCTCGTGCGTCTGCACTCGATCCGGCCCGGCGACGTGGGGCTGGAGGACTTCGGCCGGCCGCAGGGCTACATCGAGCGGCAGGTGCGGCGTTTCACCGAGCAGCTCGCCCGCGCCAAGACGCGGGAGTTGCCGGAGCTGGAGGATCTGGCCCGGAGGCTGGCCGCGGCCATG
>CAYINH010000476.1:0-1810 GCA_964364615.1 uncultured Gemmatimonadaceae bacterium | reverse complement strand
CCCTCAGCCTCAAGCGCGGCACGAAGCCGGCTTCACGCGCCTCTCCGGACGCCACGGTCCAGGAACCTGGTTCGAAGGAGGTGGCCCATTCGGGTTACCGGGGGCGCCGCATCCTACGCGGCGGATCCCAGCGCTTGCTGCGGGCGCACCTCCAGCTTGTCGTGTTGGCGGAGCCACGTTTCGTAGCTCCACCCCTCCTTCAGGCACCAATACAAATAACAGCTCAGCTTCCGCGCCGCCGCCACTGTCGCCTTGGCCTTCCCCTTCGACCGGAGCAGGCGTTGATAGTGCTCGCCTCCGGGGCCCGGCGCCAGCTTCAGGCTCTGGACGATCTCGATCAGGATCCACTTGAGCCAGGGACTGCCCGAGCGCCCGACTCCCCCGTGCGTCGTCTTGTCGCCCGAGCTCTGGGTGCTCGGCGTCAGCCCCGCGTACGCCGCCAGCTCGTGACTGGTCCCAAAGCGATGGATGCTTCCGATTTCCGCCAGCACCAGCGCGGCCCCGAACGTCCCAATCCCGGGCCAGGTCTGGAGCACCTGGGCCTGCGGGTCGGCCTGCACCAGCCGCTGGACCCGCTGATCCAGGCGCTTGACCCGGAGGTCGAACAGGTCCACCAGCTCCAGCAGGAGGTCCACCTGGACCCGAGCCATCTCGGACAGCGCCACCGTCGCCAGCCACGCCCGGCCGGCCTTGCCGTACAGGTCCGTGACGTCCGTCCGGCAGTTCTCCGCCATCAGGTGGCCGTGGATCCGATTCTTGACGCTGGTCCGCAACCGGACCAGATAGGCCCGCCCCCGCAACAGCTTGCGGTGGGCCCGCAACTCGGGACTCGGGACCCACACCGTCGGCAACAGATGGGCGCGCCGCAGGTCGGCCAGCTTCCGGGCATCGATCGGATCGGTCTTCGCCCGCGCCTGCCAGATCAGCTTGACCTGATAGGGATGGGCGGCCACCGCGGCACCCCCGCCGCACTCAACTGGTCGTGCAGCCACGCCCGGTACAGGGTGGCTTCCATCGCCACGGTCACCGCCCCGCCCAGCCCGGCCAGCCACGTCACCAACGACTCGGCGTCCGTCGGCCGCCGCCGGTGCCCGGCCACCACCGTACCAGCATCATCCAGCGCGCAGGCCGTGACGTACCGCTTGTGTCAATCCAACCCGACCCAGATCATGGGAGTCTCCTTGAGGGGCACCCGAAGAAGGTGCCGCCCGAACCGGGACTCCGCGAGATCCCCCGTGAGCCGCCGTCGGGCCGCTCCGCGCTTTCATAAGGTCGGGTTAGCCAACGCGAACTGGGGGGCTAAATTCCGGCCAGCATTAGAATCAGAACCACGCCGGTTGCAACCATGACAATGTAGCGGTGTGGGAAAGTGGATTTTGATGCGGAGCCCGGGTTTACGGCCTTCTCGGCGGCCGTAAGCGCGTCAAGAATTCCACGATCGAGGACGTCTAGCCAGATTCGCTGTTCGACACGCATTCGAGCGAGGCCCTTCTCGGAGTACTTAACGTAGCGGTAGCTCACAATCCCAGCGGCGAGGGACAGGCCGAAGAACGCAAAGGCACCCCAACTGCCTGTGACACGCTTCCACGGCTGGAACAGCGCCAGAAGGCCACCTTGCAGCAAAACAGACTGATAGGTGATGGTCCACTGCCATTGCTTAACGTGTTCGATATTCTCGGACGTAACCCTATACATGTCCATCTTGGCGGTAGCGTCGAGGTTTTTGGTGGTCTCTGGCACTAGCTGATGCTTCAAGGTTGTGTCCCGCAAGCTGTAGAAATTCGTTCGGGTGATCCTGTCGGTGCTCCCG
>CAYINH010000475.1:0-1820 GCA_964364615.1 uncultured Gemmatimonadaceae bacterium | reverse complement strand
TGCCCTCCGGGCCCGGGCATTCACCGGGACGGTCTGGGTGGCAGATCAGGACGAGCCGCTTCCCGTGATCGATGTTACGGCGGCGCCCTGTCCAGAGCAGGGAGAACTCCGGCTGCGGTGGGACGAGGAGCCGGCGGTCCAGCCCAGGGGAGGTTGAGAAGAGAAGGTTGTGTCCTACACCCGACAGTGGAGCGCCCATGCCAACGACATCCCCCGCCCCGTCCCCGGCTTCGTCCAGTCACTCCCTCCGGTTCCACGCCCCTCACCTTCATCTGCACTCCGTCTTCGGCGATGACTGGTTCGCCCTGAGGGCCGAGGGATTCGCCCGGTGGTTCGGTACCCCGCGCTTTCTGGTGGGGCAGACCCTGGCGGTGGCAACCTGGATCGCGTTGAATGCCACGGGGGTGATCGATTTCGATCTGTACCCGTTCATTCTCCTCAACCTCGCCTTCAGCCTTCAGGCCGCCTACGCGGCGCCGCTCATCCTGCTGGCCCAGACCCGGCAGGCGGAGCGGGACAAGGCCCATGTGGTGGCCGACGCGGAGCACCGGGAGGAGCTGGCTGCGGCGGCGGCGGAGCGGATGGCCGTCGCTGAGCGGCACACCCAACAGCTGTTGCAGCTGCTGGAGCAGAACACCGTGTTGACCAGCCTGACGAAGGAGTTGAGTCAGCGGATTGAGGTGCTGACTCTCGAGGTGCACACCAAGGTGGTCCGGGGCGCCATCAGCCCCGGAACAGCGTAACGGCCGGTTATCGACGCAGGGGCGGCTCGGTAGCGGGATCAGGGGGCACGGGCACCCCCTTGGGCCGAGGGGTGGGCGGGCCCACCCGGGTCAGGTTGACCGGATCGGGGAGGTCGGACCCGGAGAGCGTGAGCTTGTCGCCGCGGACCCGGACCTTGTAGGTCTCCCACATTCCACCCACGGCAATCATGATCTGCCGTTCCTTGTCGATCAGCCGCCACCGGGCATGCTCGTCCCCCCAGCTGGCGCTCGAGTCGGACCGGATGATGACCTCCCGGGGGCCCCTGGTCTTGACGCTGGCGTCGGTGACCCGCCAGATCCCGATGAGATCGGTCCCCTGCCAGCCAAGAGCCGCGACAACGATGATCCCCAGCAATCCCGTCTTGAGCACGCCACTCACTCCTCAGGTGTCTGCGGCAATATAGCGAAAGCGCCCCGGCAGATGCCGAGGCGCTTTCCGGTACCTTGACCGACCTGGATCGACTAGTACATCCCGCCCATGCCGCCGCCCGGAGGACCCCCAGCCGATGCCGGCCGGTCTTCCTTCTTCTCGACCACGACTGCTTCGGTGGTCAGCAGCAGTCCGGCGATCGACGCGGCGTTCTGCAGCGCGGTCCGGGTGACCTTGGTTGGATCGATGACACCGGCCTCGACCAGATTCTCATAGGTGTCGGTGGCGGCGTTGTAGCCGAAGCTCTTGCCCTTCCCTTCCCGGACCTTGGCGAGCACGATCGCGCCTTCCATGCCGGCGTTCTGGGCAATGATCCGGAGCGGCTCCTCGAGCGCCCGGCGCACGATTTCGACGCCGATCTTCTCATCCGGGCTAAAGCCACGGACCTTGTCCAGGGCAATCTGCGCCCGGATCAGCGCCACTCCGCCGCCCGGCACGATGCCCTCTTCCACCGCCGCGCGGGTCGCATGCAGCGCGTCCTCGACCCGAGCCTTCTTTTCCTTCATTTCGGTCTCAGTGGCCGCCCCGACATTGATGATCGCGACGCCGCCGGCCAGCTTGGCCAGCCGCTCCTGCAGCTTCTCCCGATCGTAGTCGCTGGTGGTCTTGTCGACCGCGACCCGGAT
>CAYINH010000474.1:0-1836 GCA_964364615.1 uncultured Gemmatimonadaceae bacterium | reverse complement strand
CGCCAGCGGGGTGATCGACCCCAACCTGGCGGCCTGGGCCCCCAACGTCCTCTTTGCCCTCTTGGGACTCGTCCTGCTCTACCGCGCCAGGACCTGACCCCCCCGATGCCTGGCACGACGCAGGGCCCCCGAGGGGGCCCTGCGTGTTTCACGGCACCATCCCGTCGAGGCGGACGGTTACCAGCGGTACTTGACCCCCATCTGGATCTTCCACCGGGAAGCCTCCACGCTGACCCGGTCCCGGGTCGGCAGCACGCTGGCCACGCGGTACCGGGGCCGGTCGTCCGCCGGATCAGCGGTACCCCGGGTATCCCACCCGGCGACCAACAGCACCCCGCTCTTCTGCTCGAAGTTATTGGTCTCGCGGATCAGGCCCCAATCGTTGTTGATCAGGTTGAGAAGGTTGAAGACGTCGGCCGTGATCTCCATGCCCTGGTTCCCGAAGGTGGAGAACCTCTTCGCGAGCCGGAGGTCGACGAAGTGCCGCCACGGGTTCCGGCAACTGTTCCGCTCCAACAGCTGACCGCGGTAGTTGTTGAGGCACTTCTCCCCCACCAGCCAGAGGTTGAGGCGATCCCAGTCGGCGGCGTTGGTCAGGGAGATGTCGCTGGCGTCGCTCGGGATGTACAGCGCGTCGTTGGAACTGATCCCGTCGGCATTGGCATCGTTCGACGAGATGTACGCGTAGGGCCGGCCCGAGAGGCCGTTGTAGATGAGCGAAACCGCGAACCCGAAGGGGACGTTGGCGGTGCCGCTGAGGGAAATCTTGCTCGGAATGTCGAACCCGGAGGTCCTGAGCTCCCGGTTCTCGAGGGTCCCGTTCAGCACGGTGAACTGGAGGTTGGAGCTGGCGATACTGCTGCCGAACGATATCAGGTCCTGGGTCCTGGCCCAGGCGTAGGAGGCGTTGAACGCGAGGTTGTCGGAGAACCGCTTGTTGAGCTGGGCGACGATCGAGGCCGACTTGTCGGCCGACCGGTTCTCGTGCCTGATCACCTGGCCGAAGGCGGTGCTCCTCCGGGTCCGGGTGGCCGACCCGGTCGAGCTGATCGTGCCGTACATGAGCCGGCCTTCGCCGTTGAGGCTCCCGGCGACCAGGTTTTCATCCACCAGGTATATCTGGTTCCGGGCCTGGGTGTAGGCGAAGTCGACCGCCGCCACCACCCCACCCGGCAGCTGATGGTCGATCCCGAGGGCGTACTTGAGGGCCTGCTGAAACTTGAAGTTCGGGTCGAAGTAGTTGACCGTCGCGATCGGCGGGCTCGGCGGGGCGCCGGCCGCGCAGGCCTTGGGCTGGTTGTCGTAGTCGATCGTGAAGGTCGGGGTCGCGGCCCCGGTACAGATCAGGGTCACCTGCTCCCGGCCGGTGTTGCTGAAGGCGTTCGCCATCCACACGTAGGGCGGTCGGCCGGTGAAGATGCCGACGCCACCGCGGACGATGGTCTTGCCCGTACCGGTCGCATCCCAGTTGAACCCGAGCCGCGGGGAGAAAAGCTGGTTCCCGGTCGGGAAATCGCCGGTGTCAATGTTGCCCAAGGCGGTGGTCCCCTTGAGGTCGTCGTTGGTCACCGGGGTATCGCTGAACGGGACGTCCACCCGAACACCTGCGGTGATGGTCAGCCGGTCGGAGGGGTTCCACTGGTCCTGGAGGTAGAAGCCCAGCTGCTTGACCCCGAACTCGGCCACCGGGCCGTCGGGGCGGGAGGCAGTCGGCAGGGCGATTTCGTAGCGGTTGGGCGCGCCATTCTCGAAATCGGTGACGTTGTTGAAGGTCCAGACACCCCGGGAGGCCGGGAATAAGATGTTCATGAAGGAGAAGAACTCGTTGTGGGTCCC
>CAYINH010000473.1:0-1849 GCA_964364615.1 uncultured Gemmatimonadaceae bacterium | reverse complement strand
AACAGGGAGCGGCGCTCCTCCGCCCGATCGGACAGCAGCAGGTCGATCATCTTGGCCTCGATGACCACACCGGCGTCGCTGCCCATGCCGGTCCCGCGAAGCAGGTCCTGGATGTCCCGAAGCCGGACCGGGGAGTTGTTCAGCAGGTAGTCCGAGTTGCCCGAACGGGAGAGCCGCCGGGTCACCACCACCTCCTGATAGGCGATCGGCAGGGTACCGTCGGTATTGTCCAGGAACAGGGAAACCTCGGTCAGGTTCACCGGTCGCCGATTGGCAGACCCCTGGAAGATCACATCCTCCATCTTCCCGCCCCGGAGCAGTCGGGCCGACTGCTCGCCGAGGACCCAGCGGACCGCGTCGGAGATGTTGGACTTGCCGCACCCGTTGGGGCCGACGATCGAAGTCACCCCGTCGTCGAAATGCAGGGTTACCGTGTCGGCGAATGACTTGAAGCCGGATAGCTCCAGCTTGGTGAGCCTCATCAGCAATCCTGTCGTACGTCGGGAGCGGGCACCGGCCGCCGGGGTTGGCGACGGCCAAAGATAGCTGCGGGGACGGTCGAAGGGGACTCCGGCGGCCGGGGCGGTCGGAGGGTCAGCGTCGCCCGGTGGAGGGCGCGGTCACGATGAAATAGGGCCGCCCCACTCTCCGGCCCGTCTCCTCCGCCTCGTCCCGGCTGGGATAGGGGCCGATGACGACCCGATAGCCCTCATCGGGTCCGGCCGGCGACCAGACCACGGTCGGGAGCCCACTCGCGGAGAGCTGGTTCGCGAGATCGCGAGCCCAGACCTCGCTCTGGCTGCTGCTGACCTGCAGGTAGAACCCGGGGCCCGCAGGGGTTCCCTGGGTGGGCAGGATCTGGAGCGACGAATCCTGCACTGCGGAAGCTGACTCTGCGGCCGCGAGGACGGCCTGTGCCTGTTGGGCCGGGACCCAGGGGACGGCCAGCCAGGTGTCCTCGGCCCCGCCAACGACCACCGAGATCGGTGCCGACCTGGACACCGACAGATCGCGGCCGACCACATCCAACCCTTCGGCGGTGAGCAGGGTCGCTGCCCCGGCGACCAGCGGCAGGGTGACCCCCCAGGTTGAGGGGTAACTGAGGAGGGAGGGGCTCAGGGTGGCGAGATCCACCACCCAGACGGAGTCCGCCGCGACTGGCCTGATCAGCATCCACCGACCGCTCGGGTCTGGGCGGATCTGTCGAGCCGGTCCCGGGAGATCCACGGTGTGAATCCGGCTTCCCGAAAACCGGTTGAAGACCAGCAGCTGGTCGGCGTCGGTCAGCACGTAGAGGCGATGCCCGGATGGGCTGAAGGCCTCATCGATGGGGGCCTCGGACAGGGCGAGCGTCCGCTCCCCTCTCGCATCCGAGAGACGGATCAGGCGCACGCCCTTCCCGGAGCTCGCGCTGACGACCTCACCCCAGATGGTGGCCGTGACCGGGCCCGGCTCCAGGGTCACTCCGTCGGACACCTGCTCCGGCGAGTGCAGCTGAAGTCTGGTGACGCTGTCCCTGGTGAGCGCAATCACCCGCCCACCCAGGGTTCCGAACAGGGCCAGAGGAGGTGACGCGAAGCGCTGCCGGAAGGTCGTAAAGGTCCGGCGGGAGACGCGGATCAACCGGCCGAGGCTGTCGACCACGAAGGCCGCTCCGTCCGGGCCAACCGTCGCGACCCGGACCCCCTCCACCATGGGGCGGCTGTTCCCCGCCTCCATGTCGAGCGCCGTCAGGCGGTCCCGGCGGTCCAGGAAGTAGACAATCCGCTGGTCGATGTCATAACCCAGGGGCCGGGTCACGGCCGCCACGGCCGCCGAAGCCCATCCTCCGGGGAGCAGGCTGTCACTG
>CAYINH010000472.1:0-1865 GCA_964364615.1 uncultured Gemmatimonadaceae bacterium | reverse complement strand
CGCCTGGTCGAATACGGTCCCACCGCCACCATCTTTACCAGCCCGGCCCACGAGCGGACCGAGGCCTACATCACCGGGAGATTCGGATGACCCAGCCGCACCGCCACTTTCACGAGCAGTTGACCGACTTGCAGGCTCGGCTGGTCGCCATGGCGGGGGACGCCGAAGCGGCACTGGCCATGGCCGTGGAGGCCCTGCTGACCCGGGACGTGGGTCGGGCCGAACAAGTCATGGCCGGCGACCGGGAGATCGACCGGCAGGAGATGGAGGTCGAGGAAGAGTGCATCCGACTGCTCGCCTTGCAGCAGCCGATGGCCGGTGACCTTCGGCTGCTGACCGCCACCCTCAAGATCAGCAACGACCTGGAGCGGGTCGGGGATCACGCCGTCAACATCGCTGAGGCGGCCATCCGGTTTGCCAAGGGACACACCATCGTGCCGGAACCCGAACTGGTCGAGATGGCCCGGCTGACCAGGGCCATGCTGGGCGATGCGGTGGTGGCCTTCATTCGCCGGGATCCGGTAGCCGCCCGGGTGGTCTGCCTCCGGGACGACCGGGTCGATGCCCTGCACCGGTCGGTCTTCCGGATCGTGCTGACCCACATGATGGAGAACCCCACCGCCATCAGTGACGGGATGGAGCTCACCTCCACCAGCCGCAACCTGGAGCGGGTGGCGGACCTGGCCACCAATATCGCCGAAGATGTCGTCTTCCTGGTGGAGGGCAAATCGATCAAGCATGGGGCCTGGTCCGAGTCCGAGCAGTAGCCAGCGTCCTGCATCGCGGATATCGTAGAGATCACGGATACCGTAGCGGTCCACTCACGCTCATCACCGGGAGGTCTCATGGGGGGTATCAATGGCGGGCGACTGCTGGCGGGTGCCGCCGCCGCCGGGGCACTCATCTGGCTGTTGGAGGGCGCATTCGGCCTGCTCTATGCGGACCAGATGACGGCCATTCTGGGGGGCCACGGACTGGGGATGGAGATGTCGCCGTCGACCATCGCCCTGACTCTCGCGGTGTCGCTACTTGCGGGCCTGTCGGTGGTCTTCTTCTATGCCCTCGCCCGGCCTCGGCTCGGCCCGGGACCACGGACCGCGGTGACCGTGGCCATCGGGCTCTGGGTCGGCGGCTGGCTCGTGGCCCTCATCGGCTACCGGATGATCGGGCTCTATCCGGTGAGACTCCTGGTCATGTGGGGCGCCACCGGTCTCCTGGAAATGATCCTGGCTGGCGTTCTCGGGGCCTGGGTGTACCGGGAAGCCTAGGCCCGGTCAGGCACCGTAGGGAATCCAGATGTTCTTGACCTGGGTGGACTGCCGGAGAAACTCGGGCCCTTCGGAGGAAGCCGCGAACCAGTCCCGACCCTTCCCATGATCCACCCAGGTCCGCTTCATGTTGCCGGATGACCGTCGTTCGACATCGGCAGCGCCCTCCGCCGAACCCCAGTACCACATCCCGTCCACGTCGTCGTGGGCGGCGAGCACCGCCGCCAGACCATCGCGCGACCCGGTCACCAGGTTCATGACGCCGGCAGGGATATCGGAGGTGTCGAACAGCTGATAGCAATCGGTCGCCAGCAGGGGCCAGCGCTCCGACGGGATCGCCACCACGGTATTCCCGATGGCGATCGGCGGCAGGATCGTAGAGAGCAAGCCCAGCAGGGAGGGCGCTTCGGGACAGACCACACCCATCACGCCGATCGGCTCCGGCATCGCCAGGGTCACATTCCTGAAGGGGGTCTGGTGGACGGCCCCTTCCCACTTGTCGGCCCATGCGGCATATCCAAAGGTGCGGGAGACGGCTGCCGCGACCTCGCGACGCGCCTCTGCTTCGGACACCCCCGTAAGGCCGGCAATCCGGGC
>CAYINH010000471.1:0-1871 GCA_964364615.1 uncultured Gemmatimonadaceae bacterium | reverse complement strand
TGAGGTACCTCGTCGACACCGATCACGCCGTTGCGCTGCTCCGTAATCATCCTCCCGTCCGGTCGAGAATCGAAGCCCTCCCGGATGACGTTGAACTCCACATCAGCATCATCACGGCAGCAGAGTTGTTCTACGGCGCGTATCTGGCGCAAGACGCGTCACGCAGGGTTCAACAGGTGAAGCGTTTCCTTGCCGACGTGGATACCCTCGGGTTAGACCTGGAGGGGACGGAGATTTACGGGAGGCTCAAGGCTGAGTTGAGAGAACGAGGCCAGCTGATCGAAGACAACGACCTCTACATCGCGAGCATCGCCCTGAGGCACGATCTGATCCTGCTGACTGGAAACACAAGACACTATGAACGCCTGCCTGCCCTCCGGTTAGAAACCTGGTTGAAATTGTAGGCCACCTTCATTCCCCGCGGACCCATGCCGCCTCTTACCATGAAGACCAGAACAGCATTGACCTCCCCGAGGAGGCGCCGGGATGGCTGATCTCAGCCGCATCGTGATAGACCCCGCGATCAGGCATGGCAAGCCTTGCATTCGGGGCACTCGTATCCCTGTGACAACGATCCTTGATCTGTTGGCTGGGGGTTCGACCCATGAGGAGATTCTCGCCGACTATCCGGATCGCGGATGACCCGCACCTCCGCGAGGGCGAACCCGCGTGCCGCAACGCTCGGGTCGGTCACGGCCATGGCCGGGTGACCCTCCCTTCCCACCCCGCCGTAGCGCATCAGCGGGAAAATGTCCAGCCCGGCATCTTGGGGCTGCGGGGAGCCGGCCAGGCCAGCGCTCGGCAGCGGGGGCTTCGACCGGGGGCGGGCGACCTTCTGGTGCCCCACACCCATCCCGTGGTCCGCGCCGCTCGGCTAAGTCAGCGTCACATCGAAGAGAACGACTCTACGAAAAGAGCCGCACCCAAATGCTTCCTATGCGGTGATCGCCGCCAGGGCCTCCGGCCGGCGCTCCGGATCCTGGTGCCGGATCAGCCTGTTCTAAGCAGCGGCTTCGGCAGGTTGGGCAGCTGGCTTGCCGCCTGATGAAGGTCGACGGCCTTCTGGGCGTTGAGCCAAAACTCTGCCGAGGTCCGAAACGTGGCGCCCAGCTTCAAGGCCATTTCGGCGGTCACGGAGCTGCGCCCGTTCACAATACGGTTTATGACCTTGACATCGCAACCGAGATGACCTGCCAGTTGCTTTTGAGTCATTCCAAGGGGAATCAGAAATTCCTCGCGAAGGATCTCACCGGGAGTGGTGGGCTCTCTGCGCCGGGTCAACTCTCTCATCATGGCTCCTCAGTGGTAGTCGCGGATGTCGAGCTCGGCGGGACCGGAATCCGTCCAGCGGAAGACGACACGCCATTGGTCGTTGATGCGGATACTGTGGAACCCTCGCAGGTTCCCCTTGAGCGCCTCGAGCCGATTGCCCGGCGGCGACGCGAGATCTCTGAGCACCGCAGCGTAGTCGAGCATGTCGAGCTTCCTGGCGGCAACCCTCGCGACGGGCGCCCAGCCGACACCCTTCAAGAGCCGTCCCTCCCGGTAGAATCGCTCGACGACTGGGCGGGCGAAGCTCTGGATCGCCATCGGCGGCATCGTACCTTGGCTCGGTATACTGCGTCAAGGTATGCGCGGCTTCACCCGGTCCGACGATCGCGCAGGAACGCGCCCGCGTTTGCGTCCCGTCCGGCGTCGGGAGCAGGCCCGCCTCGGCCAGGACGTCGAAGGCCTCCGCGTAGGTGGCCGGCACCCGGAGGCCACGGTCGGCGATGACGCGATTCGCGATGTCGACGCAGGCTTCGATCGCCATCTGGAGTGTCCGCTCGATCACGCGCTGGGTCTTCCAGTCCCCCCGATACTCCGCGGCG
>CAYINH010000470.1:0-1872 GCA_964364615.1 uncultured Gemmatimonadaceae bacterium | reverse complement strand
GGAAAAGTGACAATTTCATAGGCCCCACTCACCGAACGGGCCACCGCGTAGCCGGATAGGACCGATCCCGTCTCGGCGGCCAAGGCGATCGTGCTCGGGGCGCCGAGCACCTCACGCATCCCCTGCTCCGACCAGGGATCGCTGAAACAGGCCCGCTCGAGGTCGAGCAGGGCGTCCGTATCAGCTGATCCGGTCTGGCGAATCCGGCAGGGTGCGTCCATGGGTCCGTTCCCATTTGGCCTGGGCTTCTGCGGGGCGGCCGTACTCCGGCTCCCAAGCGTCCGGGGCGATGATCTCCCGACAGCCACCGTCGCGATCCATCAGCTCGAGCAATGTCACCGCCGAGGGCAGGCCGGGAGTCACCAGGTGCAGGCCGCGGGCCCGCAAAGCGGTCCCAAACTATTCCGGGGCCTCGCCGATGGCCTGATCTACCGGTGCCAGGACCAGCACGCCTTGGGCATCAATGGCTCGCGGGGTCATGACGGTGGTGATCCGGCCCGACTCGAACCGCCAGATCCCGGCGTACACTTCCCCACGCAGCGCGTGGCTCACCGCCAGGACCGATCGACCCTGGGCTCCCTCCAGCCCTGCCGCCCGCACCAGCAGGCTGGGTGCGGTGAACAGCCTGACCGCGCCGGCCCGGCTCAGGGCCTTGGCCACCGCAGCACCGACCCGAAGCCCGGTAAAGCTCCCCGGACCATCGGCGAGGACGACGGTCCGGAGCTCGTCGGCCGTGGCGCCAAGTTCCGCCAGGCCCTGGTCGATGAGCGGCAACAGGGCGGCGGCGTGCTGGCGTGGTCCGTCGACCGTGTGGACCACAGGCGGGTGGCCCGGCCGCACCAGGGCCACGCTCAGTCGGGTGCTGGTGGTATCCATCGCCAGGCTGACGTCAGCCATCGAGCCACCCCGCCGGGTCGGGGACAATCACCACTTCCCGCAGGTCGGGGTCCTCCAAGTGACCCAACCGGAGCCGGTGGGTCGCGGGGGGCACCCAGGACCCGCCCCGGTCCGGCCACTCGATGATCAGCAAATCGCCGCTGACGAGTTCGGACCAATCCAGGGCACTCGCCTCTTCCTCACCCTTGAACCGATAGCAGTCGACGTGAAAGACCGGGCCGCGGGGCGTGAGATACCGGTGGGACAGGGCAAAGGTCGGACTGGTCGCCCCCTGGTCGGCCCCTCGGGCCCGCACGATGGCCCGCGCCAGGGTGGTCTTCCCGGCCCCGAGCTCCCCCTCCAGCCAGAGGATCGACCCCGCAGGGAGCCGCCCTGCCAGGCGGGCCCCCAGCGCCAGCAGAGCCGGCTCGTCCAACTGGCGGTTCATCGGCGCCCCGACCTGATGGCGGTCCGCCGGACATTCGGGGCGCCCACCGATTTCAGATCGTTGACCTGGTCACGCAGCATGGCGGCGAGCTCGAACTCCAGATTGGCCGCCGCTTCCCGCATCTGGCTCTCGAGCGCCAGGATGAAGGCCGCCCGCTGGACCGGGTCGTGCAGGTCTGGCGTCTTCTCAGCCGGTCGGGACGGCTTCTCGGTCCGGGCATCGGCGACCCGGGTGCTGAGCCGGGTCTCCTCGACCGACTTCACGATCGAGGTGGGGGTGATCCCGTGTTCCAGGTTGTACTCCTGCTGGAGCTTCCGTCGCCGGTCCATTTCATCGAGCGCCCGGCGCATCGAGCCGGTGATCCGGTCAGCGTACAGAATGGCCCGGCCGTTCAGATGCCGGGCGGCCCGGCCCACCGTCTGAATCAGCGACCGGTCCGACCGGAGGAACCCCTCCTGGTCGGCGTCGAGGATGGCGACCAGCGAGACCTCCGGCAGGTCGAGCCCCTCCCGCAGCAGGTTGATCCCCACCAGCACGTCGAACTCGCC
>CAYINH010000469.1:0-1887 GCA_964364615.1 uncultured Gemmatimonadaceae bacterium | reverse complement strand
AGCAGCTGGCGGCGATCAACCCCGAGTCCTCCTCCGGCGAGGGACTCGCGGTCGCGCCCTCCCAGCAGGCGCTTGGCCTGGGGACTCAGGGCCGGGCCGGCCTGAGCCTCTTCGGTCCGGAGCCCGCGAGGGACGCTCGTCCCGGAGAGCCGTTGGCGCAGCTCCTCGCGGGACGGCATCGGACGCTGGGCCGCGGCCAGGGAGGCCAGTTCAGGATCGGACAGCAGCGCCAGCAGCAGGTGCTCGGTGCCCACGAAGCCGTGCCCCAAGCCCCCGGCCTCGGCGGCGGCAGCCTCCACGAGCAGGCGTCCGGCGTCGCTCAGCGGGTCGTCGGGAGAATTGGGTTCGGTCATCTCAGAATGCGGTTGCCTCGTCGATCAGCATGACGGGGATGTCGTCCTCGATGCGATAATCGAGGCGACAGACGTGACAGCGGAGCATGGGCTCGGGGCTCTCGCGATACTCCAGATCACCCTTGCACTTGGGGCAGACCAGAATGTCGAGCAGTTCAGGCGCGAGGGACATCAGGACTCCTTGGTATCGACCGGAAACCCGAATCGGGCCAGGGCCGCCGGGCTGCGCCGCCACTTGGGAAGCACCTTGACCCAGGTCTCGAGATAGACCCGCTGGCCCAGCAGTTCCTCCAGGCGGATCCGGGACAGCCGGCCAAGTTCCTTGATGGTCCGACCCCGGTCGCCGATCAGAATACCCTTCTGGGTCTTGCGTTCGACAAACAGCGTGGCACGAATGTACACCGGGTCGGAGGATTCGCGGAACTCATCCACCTCCGCCGTAAAAGCGTACGGCACCTCATCGCCCAGCAGCTCGAAGGCGGCTTCCCGAAGGTATTCGACCACGAAGAACCGGACCGGCTGGGTGCCCAGGTCGTCGGGGTCGTATTCGAACGGCCGGACGGGAAGCCGCTGGGCAATGGCGGCCAGCAGCGGGATCAGCCCCGAGTCGGTGGTGGTCGAGACCGGAAAGCCGTCCTGCGCCAGGCCGGCGAGCCGTTCAGGGGACACCAGGTCCGACTTGGTGTAGACCGTCAGGACCGGCGCGGCGGGGGGAGCAGGCATTCCTGCCACCAGCGTGAGGTCGGGAGCTGGCGCATCGGGTGCGGGGTGCAGATGGAGGATGAGATCGGCCCGCTGGACCCCGTCCAGCGCCAGGGCCCGGAGCCGTTCCTGGAGGAGATAGGCCGGATCGAGCAGCCCCGGCAGGTCATGGAAGACATACTGGACGTTGCCCTCGGTACGGAGCCCGGTCACCGGGAGTCTGGTGGCCTGGGGCTTGGGACTCACCATCGCGAGGCGGGACCCGATCAGGGCGTTCAGGAGCGACGACTTGCCGACGTTGGGCCGCCCGGCCAGGGCAATGTGCCCGCAGCGCTGGGGGGCCGGATCGGCGGTGTCCTGGGGGGCCGGGCTCGTCATGGTGGAAATATGGCTGACCTGGTGGTCTGGCGCCCGGAGGCCGGGGCCGGGGTGAGAAAAACAGAAAGCCCGGTCCTGAACCAGGATCCGGGCTTTCCAGGGGTGGCTGACGGCGGCCTACTCTCCCGCAGCCTCTCAGCTGCAGTACCATCGGCGCTGCAGGGCTTAACTGCCGTGTTCGGAATGGGAACGGGTGTGGCCCCTGCGCGCTAGTCGTCAGCCGATTGAGAATGACAATCGGGAGCCTGGTAGGTCAATGTTTTGGAATTACCGGAATCATTGAAGAGATCAAACTTCACGGGCGATTAGTAGCGCTCGACTCAAGGCATTGCGGCCCGTACATCTGCGCCCTATCAACCTGGTAGTCTCCCAGGGCCCTTCAGGGATCTTAAGATCCAGGAGTGTTCATCTTGGGGCGAGTTTCCCACTTAGATGCATTCAGCGGTTATCTCTG
>CAYINH010000468.1:0-1906 GCA_964364615.1 uncultured Gemmatimonadaceae bacterium | reverse complement strand
ATCGGCCGCTGTCGGGCACCGGGCGTCGGACGGCAGAGCCAAGCCGCGTACGGGGCGATCATCGCCGAGGTCGTGGGGTTTCTGGCCGGGGATACCGGCGACGTCCGGATGCGGCTCCGGAAGCTGATGCATGAGGCCAGCGAGCGAACCGATTTCGAGCGGGCCAAGCATCTCCGCGATACCCTGCGTTGGCTCGAGCAGGTGGAGTCCCCGGCCGCGATCGAGATCACCGGGAGCGGGGACACCGACGTGATCGGCTTCGCTCGCGACGGGGATGATGCTGTCGGTCTGGTGTTTCGGGTCCGGGGTGGCAAGGTCACCTCGTTGACGCACCGGTTTCTGGAGAACCTGGAGGAGGTCACCGACCCCGAAGTGTTGGAGGCCTTTCTGGTGCGCTATTACGTGCCCCTCGAGGACCGCGCCCGACGGGCGGTGCTCTCGTTTGTTCCTGAAGGCCTGGCAGCCCTGGAGAGTCTCCTCCCGGCCACGCGCTGGCTGGTCCCCCAGCGAGGGCGAGGGGCCCGATGGCGCGATCTGGCGGACCAGAACGCCCGACATCTGCTGGAGAGTCTCCGGCTGGAGAGCTTCGAAGTGGATGAACGGGCGGAGGATCCGGTCTATGCCCTGGGACGCGAGCTGGGCCTCGCGGCGGTGCCCCGCTCAGTCGCCTGCATCGACATCAGCACCAACCAGGGCCGGGACACCGTCGGTTCCCTGGTCTGGTTTGAAGCTGGTCGCCCGCAGACCTCGGATTACCGCCGGTTTCGCATCAAGGGTCCGGCCCAGCAGGACGACTATGCCGCAATCGCCGAGGTGGTGACTCGCTATCTTTCCCGTCGGACCGAGGAGGGTGACCCGCTGCCGGATCTGCTGGTCATTGACGGCGGGAAAGGCCAGCTGGCGGCCGCGACCGGGGCGGCCAGCGCCATCGGGATCACCAGCCTCCCGATCGTCAGCCTGGCGAAGCGCGACGAGGAAGTGTTCTTCCCGGATCGGCCCGATCCGCTCCGCCTGCCTCGTCGGCATCCCGCTCTGCGACTGCTGCAACGGCTGCGGGACGAGGCGCACCGGTTCGGGCTGGCGTACAGCCGCCACCGACGGACCCAGCGGGTGATCACCTCCGAACTGCTGGGCATACCAGGCATCGGGCCGAACCGCCGCCGGGCCCTGCTCCAGCGGTTCGGGAGCCTGGCCGGAGTGCGGACGGCCACCCGGCCCGAACTGTTGACCGTGACCGGGATATCAGAGGCGATGGCGGACCGGATCCTGAACCACCTCAAGGAGCACTGATTGAGCGGCACCCAACCCGACTGGCACCTGGAATGTTCCGAGTGCCATGCCACCCGCGGACCGGAGGGCGTACCGACGGTGTGTGAATGCGGGCGCCCATGGCTGGTCCGCTACCCCGACCGGATCCACCCCGTCTCCGAGCGAGCGGAAGTCCGCCGCCGCCACGGGATGTGGCGCTACCGCTCCTTCCTCCCGCTGACGCCTGAGGAGGAACCGGTGACCCTCGGGGAAGGGGATACCCCGCTGCTGCGTGCTCCCCAGCTGGGACGGGAGATCGGCTTTACCGATCTCTGGATCAAGGACGAAGCGGCCAACCCCACCGGGTCGTTCAAGGCCCGCGGCCTGAGTGCGGCCATCACTCGGGCCACCGCGGCCGGAGTCCAGTCCTTTACCCTGCCCACCGCCGGCAATGCCGGAGTGGCCGCTTCCGCGTACGCCGCACGCGCTGGCGCCAAGGTCAGGGTGTTCGCGCCCCGAACCACTCCCAGCCCGATTGTGGAACAGATCCGTGGGTTCGGCGGAGACCTGGTGCTCCGCGACGGCCATAACGGCGACTGCGGCTAGGCCTCTCGTGGGTGGTCCACCGAGAGTGGAGCGATGGATCTGTCGACCCTCC
>CAYINH010000467.1:0-1913 GCA_964364615.1 uncultured Gemmatimonadaceae bacterium | reverse complement strand
CGGCAGCGCCACGCCGCCGATGCCCCGCCAGGTCATTCTCCCCCCGTTGGACTATCCCGGGAGCATGCGGGGAAAGCGCTTTGCCGTTACCTTCTGGGTCGGCACCGACGGCCGGGTCCAGAAGGTGGCTGTCGAGCCTGAGATTCCCGACGGCGGCTTCGCCCGCCGGTTCGAAGACGTGATGCGGAACTACCGGTTCCGGCCGGGCCGTTCGGCAGAGGGCAAGGCCATTCCCGGCACCACGACGGTCAACGTGTCTTTCTGAGTCCCACCGACATCCGGAGTTCCCTGATGATGCTGCAGCACGCAGTACGGGCAGCTGCATGAGCCAGCTCTTGGCCCGGAAGACCGTCGCCGATTGTGAAGCCGATGTCGCCGAACGCGGGGGCCTGAAGCGGACTCTCACCAAGTGGCACCTGACCGCCCTCGGGGTGGGTGCCACCATCGGGGCCGGGATCTTCGCCACCACCGGAACCGCGATTGTCGGGGATGCGCTCCGGCCTGGCGCCGGCCCGGCGATCGTCCTGTCCTTCCTGCTCACCGCCATCGCCTGCGGCTTTGCGGCGCTCTGCTACGCCGAATTTGCCTCCATGGTTCCGGTCTCCGGGTCGGCCTATACCTATGCCTATGCCTCGCTGGGCGAACTGGTCGCCTGGATCATCGGGTGGGACCTCATCCTCGAGTATGCGGTGGGCAACATCGGAGTGGCGATCGGGTGGTCGGGCCACTTCCGGGAGCTGATCAGTCACTTCGGGATCTCGATGCCGGCCTGGCTGGCCACCGACTACCGGACGGCCTACGACGCCGCGGCGGCCGTCACCGCCGGCGCGACCGAGCCGGGCCTTCAGTACCTGGGCTCCGCGGTTGCCTCCGCCCCGATGATCTTCGGCGTGCCATTCATCGCCAACCTGCCCGCCTTCCTGGCGGTCGCGGCCATCACGGTGCTGCTGGTCATCGGGATTCGGGAGTCGGCCAACGCCAACAACGCGATGGTGATCCTCAAGATCGCGGTGATCCTGTTCTTCATCGGGGTCGGGGTCTTCCTGATCCGGCCGTCCAACTGGACCGAGGTGTCCACCGGCGGATTCGCTCCCAACGGGCTGCGGGGGATCAGCGCCGGGGCGGCGATCATCTTCTTCGCCTACATCGGCTTCGATGCCGTCTCCACCGCCGCCGAGGAGGCCAGGAATCCCGCCAAGGACATGCCGTTCGGGATCATCATGAGCCTGGTGATCTGCACCGTGCTCTACATCGCGGTGTCGGCGGTGATGACCGGGATGGCGCCGTGGCAACAGCTCGGGACGGCCGAACCGATGATCACCGCGCTGGCCCATGCCGAAGGTCCGGCCGCACTGCTCAACTTCTCCCGCTTCGTCATCGCCTTCGGCGCGGTGGTGGCGATGGGATCGGTGTTGCTGGTGTTCCAGATGGGGCAGCCCCGGATCTTCTTCTCCATGTCCCGGGACGGGCTGCTGCCGCCGTTCCTCGCCAAGCTGCACCCCCGGTTCAAGACCCCGTACGTCGGCACCATCCTCACCGGGGTGTTCGTGGCCACCTTCGCGGCCTTTGCCAACATTGCCGAGGTGGTGGACCTCACCAACATCGGGACCCTCTTCGCCTTCATCCTGGTCTCGATCGGGGTGATCGTCCTGCGGTACCAGGAACCGGATCGGCACCGACCCTTCAGGGTACCGGGAGCGCCCTGGACCCCGCTGATATCGGTCGCGGCCTGTCTGTACCTGATGGCCCACCTGCCGGGGATCACCTGGGTCCGGTTTGGCGTCTGGCTGCTGATCGGGTTTGTGCTCTACTTCGCCTACGGGTACCAGCACAGCCGGTATCGGAAGCAGGCCTAGCGGCAATACTGTTCAGTTAGAGTAAGAGAAGCTATCTTCCGGTTCGCCGCTCCTGTG
>CAYINH010000466.1:0-1914 GCA_964364615.1 uncultured Gemmatimonadaceae bacterium | reverse complement strand
GGCGCGATTGATCTTTCGATGGATCCGAACGACCCCAATGTGCTGTACGCCGCGCTCTGGCAGACGGGCCGGACGCCATGGATGCTCAACAGCGGGGGCGCCGGCGGCGGGATTTTCAAATCCACTGATGGCGGAGAAACCTGGCGCGAGATCACCCGGAACCCCGGGCTGCCGAAAGGGATCATCGGGAATATCGGGATCAGCGCCTCACCGGTCCAGCGCGGCCGGGTGTGGGCCCAGATCGAAGCCGAGGACGGGGGGGTCTTCCTGAGCGATGACGGCGGCGCCTCCTGGGCCAAGGTCAACAGCGAACGGAAGCTGCGCCAGCGGGCCTGGTATTACAGCCGGATCTACGCCGACACCAAGGATGCCAACACCGTCTACGCCAGCAACGTCCAGTTCCAGCGCTCCACCGACGGCGGGCGGACCTGGTCCAATATCCGGGCTCCCCACGGAGACAGCCACGATCTGTGGATCGCGCCGGACAACAATCAGCGGATGATCGAGACCAACGATGGTGGGGCCAACGTGAGCCTCAACGCCGGGGCCAGCTGGACCGCCCAGGATTTCCTCACCGCCCAGTTCTACCACGTCACCACCACCAGGCACTTCCCGTATCACATCTGCGGAGCCCAGCAGGACAACAGCACCATCTGCGGCGCCAGCCGACCCAGTTTCGGCAGCAACATCGAGGCCTGGTACGATGTCGGTGGCGGTGAATCGGGCTACATCGCCGCCCGGCCCGACAACCCTGACATCATCTACGCCGGCAGTTACGGCGGCTACCTGACCCGGAAGGACACCCGGACCGGGCTCGAGCGGGCGATCAATCCCTGGCCGATGAACCCGATGGGACACTCGGCCAAGGATCTCAAGTATCGGTTCCAGTGGACCTATCCGATCGTGATTTCACCCCACGACCCGAATACCCTGTATGTCGCGGGCAACGTCCTCTTCAAGTCCACTGACGACGGCCAGTCGTTTGCGCCCATCAGTCCGGATCTCACCCGGAATGATCCGCAGACCCTGGGGCCATCCGGCGGGCCGATCACCAAGGACCAGACCAGCGTCGAGTACTACGGGACGATCTTCGCCGTGGCGGAGTCCCCGCGGGAGAAGGGGGTCATCTGGACCGGGTCGGACGACGGGCTGATTCAGCTGACGCGTGATGGTGGCACCACCTGGACCAACGTGACGCCGCCCGATATGGAGCGGTATACCCGGGTCTCGATCATCGAGGCCTCGGCCCATCGGAAAGGCACCCTTTACGTGGCGGCCAACCGGTTCCAGCTGAACGACAACCGGCCCTACCTCTGGAAGACGGCCGACTACGGTACCACCTGGAGCCGGATCGACCGGGGTATCCGGCCCTCGGACTTCACTCGGGTCATCCGGGAGGACCCCGAGCGGCAGGGGCTGCTGTACGCCGGCACCGAACGCGGAGTCTGGGTCTCCTTCAACGACGGTGCCGACTGGCAGTCGCTCCAGAACAACTTGCCGCCGGTGCCGGTGCACGACCTCTCCATCGCGGGCGACGACCTCGTTGCCGGCACCCATGGTCGCTCCTTCTGGGTGCTTGAGAACCTGGCGGTGCTCCGTCAGCTCTCCCCGGAGGTGATCGCCAAGAGTTTCCATCTCTTCCAGCCGGCCCCGGCCTACCGGAGTCTCAGCGGCGTGCAGGTGGCCTACTGGCTCAAGCAGTCAGGCCAGAAGGTCACGGTTGAATTCCTTGATGGCGGTGGCAACGTCATCAAGAGCTACTCGAGCCCCGCGCCCGCCAGTCCTGCGGCGGCCGCCCCGGCCGACGACTCACGGAAGCTCAGGGCCGACAGCCTCCGCAACTTGGGCGTCATGGAGGCGGCCTCCCTGGCGGGCATGGCCACGGGTGGTCGGGGCGGTCGGCCGGGGGGCCCC
>CAYINH010000465.1:0-1936 GCA_964364615.1 uncultured Gemmatimonadaceae bacterium | reverse complement strand
TGATGGTGTGGGCATACGGGGCGGTGTAGATCCGGCGGCGATCGCCACTGACCTGCGAAACGATGGCGGTCCCGAACTCCCTGGGACCACTCCGCATGGTGCGGAAGGCCCAGACGCCGTCCACTTCCCGGGTAGGAATGGTGTCCTGCACCGCCGCGGCCAGCCGCTCCCACCCGGGACCGATCCCGGGTCCCATCGTCAGGCCTGGCGGCATCGCTCGACATAGTGGCGGAGCACGTGCATGAAGTCCTGGGCGTTGGTCACCACCCCGTACGCCTGGTGGGTGCCGCGGTCGCGCAGCTTGTTCACAATGAACTCGGTCTGGTCGACGCAGATGGTCATCAGCGGCCTGGGCACCCCGCCCTGATGCACATGGAAGGCCGGAAGCATGTTGCCGATGGCGATCGCGTGGAGCGCGGTGGCAATGAACACCGCGCCGGTGGCCTGGACCGTGATCTCCCGCATGGCATCCTGGGCCGCCAGCACGTCCGGGTAGACCCCGGGTAGCGGCCCGTCGTCCCGGATCGACCCCGCCAGCACGTAGGGGATCTTCTCGGTGACGAGGGCATGCATGATGCCGCTGGCAATCAGCCCCGAGGCGACGCCCGCCTCGATGCTTCCGGCGGCGCGCACCCGATTGATGGCCCGCATGTGCAGCCCATGACCGCCTTCGGTGGGGCGACCGGTGTTCGACATGCCCAGGGTGGTCCCGAAGATGGCCGCCTCGATGTCATGCACCGCGACCGCGTTCCCCGACAGCATCGCCTGGACGTACCCGTTTCTGATGAACCACTCGAAATCGGCCCGAGCCCGGCTGTGGACCAGGGCTGGCCCGGCCACCCAGATCAGAAAGCCCCCCTGGCGCCGTTCGTCTTCGATCCGCTCGGCCAGATCCTCGTAGTTGACCGGGCGTTCCCGGCTCACTTCGGTGGACATGAAGCGGAACTCGTTGGGGCTGGTGCTGCCGCTCAGGAATCCGGCGGAATGCACCACGATCCCCTCGGCGCCATCCTCGGCGTGTCCCATGGCCACCCGCTCACCCTTGAGAACCCGCCGGCCCTCCACCGTCTCCAGTCCGGCCTCCCGCTCGATGATGACGCAATCCATCCGGGGCCGGGTCGGCATCACCCAGGCGCCTCGATGATGGACATAGGTCGGGAGGTTCGAAGTGGCGAAGAAGCCCTCCGGCAACACCCCGTCAGATGGGGCCGGCTCGAAACGCGCCGGGGGGGCCCCGTGGAACGGTGGGGCGCTGAAGTCGGGAAGGCTCGGCGAGGCGGCAGTCATAAGGAGTCCGAAACCTAAGGACCGGCGCGGTCGGCTACAAGCAGGTGAACCGCGTGTTGACCATCATCGATCAGCCCGCGAGACTTGGGGGGTGATCGCTCCCCTGATGCTCGCGGTCGGCGCGGCGCTGCTCCAGAGCCCCCCACCCCAGCAGGATACCGTCCGAACCCAGCGGCTGGGCGACCTCGAGGTCACCGTGGCCCGGGGGCGGGACACCCTGGCCCGGCTCCCCATGGCGACGGCGGTCATTCGGCGGGAGACCATCACGGCGGCCCAGCCGACCATTGGTCTGGACGAGGCGCTGACGACCATCCCCGGCGTCCACGTCGCCAACCGGTGGAATTTCAGTCTCGACCAGCGGCTCTCGATCCGCGGCGCGGGAAGTCGGGCCAACTTCGGCGTGCGCGGCTTCGCCCCAGGAGCGCAGTCGGGCATTCGCGCGTTGGGCGCGAGCGCCGAGTGGCGTGCGCCGCTCGCGTTGATGAATTGGGGGCGCGGCTTCGTGCCGTTCTTCGCGCAGCGCCTGAGCGCCACATTCTTCGGCGACGCCGGCACGTCGTGGTGTCCCGCCGGCTCGCGCGCCGGCATCGGCTGCCCGCGCGGCGCCAAGCAGTCGGGTCCCTGGTCCACCGCGTTGAGCCTCTGGGGC
>CAYINH010000464.1:0-1978 GCA_964364615.1 uncultured Gemmatimonadaceae bacterium | reverse complement strand
CGATGACCACCTGGCCGTGAATCAACCGGTCATCCACCCGGCAGAGGAGGAGCGGCATTCAGCGATCCGCGATGGCCTTGGCCCCGATCTCGCCAGCCCGGGCGGCGGCTTCCGCCAGCGTCGCCTCCCGATGGAAGACGAAGTCGAGCAGCATGGTCAGGTTGACCCCCGTCACGACCCGGACACCCTCAAGGGACGCCACCGCCTGCATCGCCGCGACGAAGCAGGAGCCGCAGGGGAGGTCGACGAACAGGATGGCGGGCGTGCCCGCCAGGGCCTCGCGGACCCGGGCTTCCAGGCCGGCCCGATCACAACCGACATTGGAAACCGCCACTAGCGCATCGGTCACGCCGGTGATCTCCTCGACGGCGGCCACCATTGCCGCCGGCAGGGACGCATGCCCGACAACGACCCCGCGAAGCGGACTGCTCATTCGTAGTCCTCCTGGAGGTACTCGCGCAGCCCCTGCTTTTCCTTCATCCGCTTGATCAGCCGTTCGTTGAACGCCGACGCGGTGTCGGTTCCCGTCATCCGGAGGAGATGGGTCATGGCCACTACCTCGGACACCACGGTGATGTTCTTGCCGGGGTTGAGCGGGACGCTGACCTTGGGAAGCGGGACCTCCAGAATGGTCGTCTCGTCCTGCACCAGGCCGGTCCGCTCGGCGGCCTGAGCGCTCTCCCAGTCCTCCAGCTGCACCACGACCTCGATCCGCTTCTGCTGTCGCACCGCTCGAATCCCGAACAGCGCCGTGATGTCGATCAACCCGACGCCCCGGATCTCCATGTGGTGGGCCGCCAGTTCATGCCCCTGCCCGATCAGGACGTTGCCCCGCCGGATCACCTGGACCACGTCATCGGCCACCAGCCGATGGCCTCGTTCGACCAGGTCGAGCACGCACTCGGATTTGCCGATCCCGGAGCGACCCACGAACAGGAGCCCGACCCCGTAGACATCCACCAGTGAGCCATGAAGGGTGGTGCGCGGGGCAGCCGCCTCCTCCACGATCGGCTTGATCCGCTTGTAGAACTCCGCCGTCTTGAGTCGCGACCGCAGCAGGGGCACCCCCCGGATGGTGGCCAGTTCCAGCATGGCGGCGGGGATCGCCTGGCCCTTGGTGACGAAGACCACTGGAATCGGGAACTCGAAGAACGCCTGGAGGACTTCGCGTTGCCGGGCCGGGTCGAGTCCATTGAGAAAGCTGATCTCGGTCTCCCCCAGCACGTGCATCCGGTCAGGCAGAAACCGCGCCGTGTACCCGGCCAGCACCAGACCGGGGCTCGCCAGGTCCGAGTTGGGCAACAGCCGATCCAGCCCGAGATCGCCGGTCAGCGCCTCCAGTTGGAGCGGGTTGTCCGCCAGGTCGAGCAGGTCGCGCGGGCGAACGCTCACGGCTGGCGAGCCCCGGCCCGGCGGCGGCTCGGCTTGGCCGCCGGGCGTTCCAGTTGACGGCGGATCTTCCGCTCGGAACGATCGAGTGCGGTGCGATGATCGACCGCTTCGCTGGTCGCCACCAGCACGCCCCCGCCGGAGAGTCGGAACCGGATTTCCGTGGTGGCCCGCCCGGCGGACTCGTCCAGCACGACGGTGGCACCCTGGGCAAACGGGGTGCGCTGCCCGAGTCGGTCCATCACGGTACCGACCCGGTCGCGGAGTTCAGGAGTGAGGTTGCAGTGGCGGGCGGTGATGGTAACACGCATCAGGTCTCCCGGGTCGGTGGGGCGATGGGGTGATGAGTTGCCAGCAGGTCGGTCAGGTGCTGCTCCGTTGCGAGGGCGGTCCGTTCCCAACTGTGGGTCTCGGCGTGCTGACGGGCCTGTTGTCCGAGCCGGCTCACCAGGCCCGGCTGCTCCGCCAGTTCCAGCATCCGTCGCGCCAGGGCATCGGGATCCCCATGCGGAACCAGGTACCCCGTCACCCCATCGCGCCCCGAATACCGCAGCCCGGGACGGTTGGCAGCCAGCGACGGCGTTCCGCC
>CAYINH010000463.1:0-1983 GCA_964364615.1 uncultured Gemmatimonadaceae bacterium | reverse complement strand
TGCGCCTACATGGCCACGGTTTCGGCCAGCAGGGTGGTGCTTCCCACCCGACTCGCCACCAGCCGTTGTCGGCGGGCGCGGGTCCAGGGCCCCGAGGTGAGGTTCTCACCGGCCAGGTGGACCACCGCAGTCACCCCGGCCAAGGCCTCGGGATCGAGGCGTCCCGCTGCGGGGTCCCAGTGGGCCTCTCCGGGGAGGGCCGCCCGACGGACCAGGGGACGGACCGGTACCCCGCGGGCCGCGAGCCGAGCCCGAACGGCCCGGCCGACAAATCCGGAGGCTCCGGTCAGCGCGACCATGTGCCGGGCCTCAGGTGAGGTTGCAGCAGGATCAGATCGGTGAGGTTGTCGCTGGTAACCATGCCGACCACCTGCCGATCGTCGGTTACCACCGGAATGGCCTGGAGCCGTTGTCCCCGCAGCCGCCGGACCGCCTCATCGAACGGAGTGGCGACCGTGAGCGGCTCGATGCCGACGGTCATCACCGTCTGGACCGAGGCATCGACCCCATGGCTTGCCAGACCCCGAACCAGGTCGTCCCGGGTCAGCAGCCCCTCGAGCCGGCCGTCGTTGTCGACCACCGGAAACTCGCGCTGTTCCGCGGCCAGCAGGAGGGCCGCCGCATCCCCCAGGGTGGCGTGGACCCGGAGCGTCCGCAGGTCGGTGACCATGATCTCGGCCGTGGTCATGCCGCGCCCAGCCGCCCTGGTCTCCACGGCGTTGGCCTCCGCCCCGGCCGCCAGGTAGATGAAGCCGGCGATGATGAGCAGCAGGAAGGAGGAGCTCCACAACCCGATCCCCGCGAAGGCGAAGGCGAAGATCTGCCCGGTCCGGGCGGCGATCCGGGTGCCCCGCACCATCCCGATCCGGGAGGCGAGGAGGGCCCGGAGGACCCGCCCGCCGTCCATCGGGAACGCGGGGATCAGGTTGAACGCCAGGAGGAAGACGTTGACCTGGAACAGGGACGGGAGCAGCCGGATCCGGCCCGGATCGAAGCTCAGCAGGCTGCCACTCGTGTTGAAGGCCTGCATGACCCCCCAGAGCCCGGCGGCGATCAGCAGGGTGACGAGCGGTCCGGCCAGGGCCACCAGCAGCTCCTGCCGGGGCTCCTCGGGCATCCGCTCCAGCCGGGCCACCCCGCCAATCGGCGAGAGCAGGACGTCGGGGGTCCGGATCCCGAAGCGCCGGGCCATGCCGATGTGGCCAAACTCGTGGAGCAGGATGCAGAGGAAGACGAGCAGCAGGAAGATCACGCTGGCTCGGGCCGCCTCGGGCCCGCCACTCTGCCAGGCGTCGTAGCCGTACCAGCCCACCAGGAGCAGGAAGGTCAGGTGGATCCGAATCTCGGTGCCGGCGATGGTGGCCAGGCGGAAGGACCAGGTCATGGGGGAAAGCTAATCCCGCCCGCTGTCGCGCACCCGCCTGCCCGATTACGTTTGTGCCCTTGACCGAACGCCGGGAGCCGACGATCAACACGACGACCTGGTCCGCGAAAGATGCGGAGAAGCTGTACCACATGCCCGGCTGGGGCCTCGGCTTCTTCCGGATCAACGCCGAGGGCCACGTCTCGGTCCACCCCGATCGGAAGCCCGGTTCGGGTCTGGATCTGTACCAGCTGGCACTCGACCTCAATGCCCAGGGTGTCGGCCTTCCGCTGCTGATCCGGTTCTCCGACATCCTCAAGTCCCGGATTCACGACCTCAACGCCGACTTCCAGCGCGCGATCCAGGAGTTCGGGTATCAGGGGTCCTACCAGGTCGTCTACCCGATCAAGGTCAATCAGCAGCGCCATGTCGTCGAGGAGATCGTCGAATTCGGGCGAGAGGTGAATGTCGGCCTCGAGTGCGGCAGCAAGGCCGAACTGCAGGCGGTGCTCGGGCTGACCGACCGGAGCGATCATGTCATCGTCTGCAACGGCTACAAGGACGAGGAGTTCATCCGGCTGGCGCTGATGTGTCAGCGGCTGGGGCATCAGGTGTTCATC
>CAYINH010000462.1:0-1989 GCA_964364615.1 uncultured Gemmatimonadaceae bacterium | reverse complement strand
CGCCGAACGGGCCAGCGCCCGATTGACGACCGTCTCGATGAAGTCGGGCACTTCCCGCATCGCCCGGACCGGCGGCACCGGGGAAAGAAACCGCTTGGCGATGATCGCCTGGCTGGTGGAACCGGTAAACGGGGGTTCGCCGCACAACATCTCGAAGAAGACGCAGCCGAGGGAGTAGAGGTCACTCCGGCCGTCGAGATCACGCTCGCCGCTGGCCTGTTCCGGACTCATGTAGGTCGGGGTCCCCAGGGCCATGCCGGTCTGAGTGACCGGGCCGGTCTTGACGGTGAGCGCCTTGCCGATCCCGAAATCCGCCACCAGGGCGCTGCCATCGTGGAACAGGATGTTCTCCGGCTTGATGTCCCGGTGCACGACGTTCTGCCGGTGGGCGTAGTCCAGCGCACCTGCCACTTCGCTGGCAATCCGGATGGCATCGGCGAGCGCGATCTGGCCCTCGCGGTCCATCCGGTCCCGGAGCGAGCTGCCCTTCATGTTGGGCATCACGTAATACAGCAGCCCCTCGACCTCCCCTGAGGCGTAGAGCGGCAGGATGTGCGGGTGGATGAGCCGGGCCGCAATCCGGATCTCCTGGAGGAACCGCTCGGCGCCAACCTCGGTCCCGATCTCGGGCCGGAGCACCTTGATGGCCACGTCGCGCTCGTGCCGGAGGTCCTGGGCCTGATAGACGATCGCCATCCCGCCCTGCCCCAGCTCGCCATCCACCCGATACCGGCCGGACAGGCCGGCATTCAGTCGCTCAGCAATGTCACTCATGGCCGGGAAGATGCCACCGGACCTGAGGTGTCGCTACCCCGGACACCCTCTGGACCGGCCTGGATCCTGCCCTGGAAGGCCCTGCCGGCCAGCGCTCGTGGCTATCCCCTTGTCTGACGTCAGCCAGAGGAGTGGCACGGATCCAACACCTGCCGCGCCAGCTCGACCTTGCCTGAGCCGGGCTCGTGGCACATACTGGTCTATCCTATCTCACGCTCGACCCTGGAGAGTTCCATGAGGCGGTTGACCCCTCTGCTCGCGTTTGCCCTCCTGGTTGCTGCCTGTCAGGAAGCGGCCGGACCCACCGATAGCACCACCGCGCCCCCGTCGCTGGCCGTCCAGGGCCAGGGCCAGGACCTCGATCGGGTCGTCCCGGGACGGATCCTGGTCAAGCTCCGGGAGGGAGCGACCCTTTCCGAAGTCGCCAGTACTCACGGCCTGTCGGTTGAACGGACGGTGGCCCGGGGACCACAACAGCTTCGGGGCGTGGCAGGCAACGAGCGCGCCATGGCGGCCCGGCTCCGGGGTGATGCCCGGGTCGAGTACGCCGAGCCGGACTACCTGCGGGATCCGACGGCGATCGACCCACGGCTGTGGGCATTCTACAACCCGGGTGGTCTCCAGATCTTCTACACCTCGGGCCGGAATCGCGGCAAACCGGTCACCAGTCTCCTGTCGGTCGATGACGCGGACGAGGACAACGTCGAAGGGTATGCAGCCGGCGGAGCTGATGTCGTGATCGGCAGCATCGACACCGGAGTGGACTTCGGGCATACCGAGTGGCTCACCGGACAGCTGATTGCGGGGATGGATCACTACGATGGCGATGCCGATCCCACCGACGGCGACGGCCATGGTACCCACACCACTGGCACCATGGTGGGCCAGACCGTCGGAGTAGCGGGAGTGTCCGGCGCCGGCCCCCACGTGAAGGTCCTTGTTCAGCGAGTCTGCGGGTCGTTGGGCTGCCCGACCTCAGCAATTGTCGCGGCGATCCGGGCGGCCGCCGACTACCCCGGGATGGTGGCCATGAACCTGAGCCTCGGCGGCGGATCATTGTCCGCCAGTGAAGCGGACGCCATTGCCTACGCCACCGGCAAGGGCGTCCTGGTTATCGCATCAGCCGGCAACGGCGGGACCGGCACGGTGAGCTGCCCGGCGTGCGACCCCAACGCCATCTCGGTCGGGGCCACCGACTGGCTCGATGAGCAGGCC
>CAYINH010000461.1:0-1992 GCA_964364615.1 uncultured Gemmatimonadaceae bacterium | reverse complement strand
ATGTCGGCCTCCAGTATCCAACCCACTTTGCCCCGGTGCGCGATTCGGTCGAGAGCACGAATGGCGTCATGGGCACTACGCTTGGGCCGGAAGCCATGCGAGCAGTCCAAAAAGTCCTGCTCGTAAATTGCCTCCATCACCTCGCGCACGGCGTCCTGGACCAACTTGTCCTCGAACGCCGAGATCCCAATCGGCCGCGTCTTGCCCTTGTCCTTGGGGATGTGGACACGTCGGATGGGCTGGTGCCGATACCGCTTCGACACCAGCCGTTCGTGCAGGTCGCGGAGATTGCTCTCCAGGTCCTGCCCGTACTGCTCCTTCGTGACCCCATCCACTCCTACCGCCGCATCCTTGCGGCTGCGTCGATAGGCGCGCATCAGGGCCGGCACATCGATGAGATGCGCCAGTGAGTGGAACCGTCCTTCGGGCTCCCTTCTCGCTCGTTCCACTACCTTCAACAGTCCCGGTGACATGGTCTCCAACGTCAATGCATCGGTCATGGTTCCCTCCTGAAGCTCAACTCAACACGGGCCGCCTTTGCTCGGCCGGGTCCGGGCGCCACCCCGTTCCCCGACGTCGAAGCTCCTACGCAGCCCTCCGACTCCCTCGTTCCCGTCGTCCGCGGCTCCGGTCTCCCCTTGCCTGCGGTCTACCTCGACGTGGATGCTTCTTCTGTGCGGAGCCACTTCCGTGGCGTCGGCCGGCCGCGCGCGCATCCACGAGCGCGCGGCGCGTCGGAGAGTGATCACCGGGTCTCCGTCGCTCCGGATTGTTGCCGAGGAGGAACGTGGGCCTCCCAGGTGCCTGGACCGTCCTCTTGCTACGTGCCGTGGTCGTACACCCCGCCGGGTGCGCTCTCCCCTTGCCCTGCTGCAGGGAGACCGCCGTCGCCTTCGGGCAAATCGACACCCTCGGCACCCGGGATGAAATAGTTTTTCGTGGCTGCTTTCCCCACGGCCCACACGCTCGCGCGCCTACGCATCGCCGGCCGCGTCACCGCGACCGGCGCAAGGCTCGCTACCGGCTGGGCGGGCTCACCCTTCGCCGGGCGGGGCTCGCACCCGCTGGACGATGAACCGAATTTCATGAAGTCATCGCACCTCACTCCCTTCGGACCAGCCTTGCCTGGTCGCACCGATTACTACTTCCACCTCCTGGCGCATTTCCACCCCGAGCTCGCCGGCGGCGGCCTGCGGAGGCAGGTCAAGGCGGTGGTGGCCGAGCTCAATGCCAACAACGCCGAAATCCTGGAGGCGATCTGCGATTTCGTCGACGGCGAGCGGATCCCCGGCGCGCTCGAGGTCGAGGCCCGCACCCAGGCCCTGTCTCTCGGGCGCATCGCCTTCGACGAGGCCATGCGGCCGCGGGTGGAGGCGCTGCTCGTGGCCATGCGCAGCCTGGCGGAGGAGGCGCGGCGGCCGCGCACGCTGTCGCGGGTGGTGGCGCTCGCGGCGGCGGGCCTGGTGGCTTCGACCCTCCACTGCGGCAGCCCGCAGGACACCCACATGGCGGAGATGGCCCCCGCCGATCCCTGCATGATCCCGCGGGAGCTGTCGGCCGAGGAGACCTGGCACCTGAGCGGCTTCCTCACCGAGCGACACCTCCACGAGCTCAGCGCCCTGGTGCGGCGCTTTGGCCAGCCCGGGCAGGTGGTCGAGCTGGATCTGACCCTGCGCGAGGGAGGCTCGGTGGAGCAGGCGGTGATCGCGCAGCTCCCCGATGCCAACGGCGAGCTGAACGATCTGACGCGCTCCTGGCAGCTCCCCGTCACCTGCGCCGCCCACGCGCAGCTGCAGCTCACCGTCCCTCGAGGCAGCGAGGATGCGGTGCTGCGGCCCGCAGCGCCCGACACCCACATGGCCGAGATGGCGCCGCCGGATCCGACCGACACCCACATGGCCGAGATGGTGCCGCCCCCGCCGCCGCCTCCTCCACCGCCTCCCCCCACTTCCACGGGGCCGCTCGATGCCGGCCAGACGGCGCTCGTGCAGG
>CAYINH010000460.1:0-1995 GCA_964364615.1 uncultured Gemmatimonadaceae bacterium | reverse complement strand
GCGCGGGAGATGCGACGGAAGCCGTCCCCACCGGCTCCGAACGCCGAGCCGGCCTCGGTTGAGGACGTGTGTGTAGAGCATGGTGGTGGAGACGTCCCGATGGCCAAGGAGCTCCTGGACGGTCCTGATGTCATGGCCCCCCTCCAGCAGATGGGTGGCGAAGGAGTGGCGCAGGGTATGGCAGGTGGCCCGCTTGGCGATGCCCGATCTGAGGACCGCCCGCCGCATCTCCCGCTGGATGACCGTCGGATGGATGTGATGCCGGATCCGGAGGCCGGTGTTGCGGTCCACCCAGCGGCGGGTGGCCGGAAAAACCCACCGCCAGGCCCAGTCCCGGGCCAGGCCCGGCGCCTTTCGACCCAGGGCCTCGGGGAGGGCCACCGCTCCCCCGTGACGTTGCAAGTCACTGGCGTGCAACCGCTTCACCTCCAGCAGGTGGGTCTCGAGCGGCCCTCGGGCGGCCTCCGGCAGCATGGTGACCCGGTCGTCACCACCCTTTCCGCGCCGGAGCCGGATTTCCGCCTGGCCGAAGTAGAGGTCCTTGACCCGAACCGTCAGCGCCTCCATCAGCCGGAGCCCGGCCCCATAGAGGAGGAGGCCGACGAGCCAGGCCACTCCGCTGAGCTGACGGAGGACCCGCGAGACCTCCTCCGGGGTCAGGACCACCGGCAGCCGAGCAGGTGCCGCCGCCCGCACCATGGTCCGCGCCTCGCCGATCGGGATCCGAAGCACGTCCCGGTACAGGAGTTGAAGCGCGCTCAATGCCTGGATCTGGGTGCTTCGGGCGACCCCGCGCTCGGCTGCCAAGTGGGTGAGGAAGGCGACGACCTCGGCCTCGCCCATTTGCCGGGGGTGACGGTATCGGTGGAACCGGACATAGCGGCGGACCCAGGCCACATATGCCTGCTCGGTACGCTGTGATAAGCGGAGCCGCCGGATGGTGGCCCGGACCTGGGACAGCAAACGGGGAGGGGGAGGGGAGGCTGATGCAATATCCATTATTCCCGGATATCGCACTGAGGTTGCCTCGGGTGGCAACCGGTCCACCGCGCTCACGGACCAATCTGAGGCGCCCCCCGTTGGAGACGGGCAGCTGGGGGTCTCTGGGACCTAGCCGCTGCCCCTTGTCCTCCAGCAGATGACCGGGCCCGAAGACTACCGCCGACCGGTAGTTCAGCGAGTGGTGAAAGGCCGACCGGGCCAGGACCAGGCCGTCGATGAGGGTGACGGCGATGCAGACCGGGTCCCCGCTTCCCAGATGCTGCGTCAGTCGACTGGTCGTCGCCCCGTGCAGGAGGAGCCGGCCGTCAACCCGTGTGTGAAAGGTCGGGATCACCACCGGGCCATTCGGCGCGCTCAGGCCGACCTGGCAGACCGGCGTGGCGTCCAGAATGGCATAGAAGGTCTCCGGGTCATACGCCCCAAGATCATCGCCGGCACCGCGACCCCGGCCAACTCACCGGTGGGGAGTGGCCGGCGGCGGATTCCCGACCGGACCTGCATCGATCGTCACTTCCTGGTTCCGGCCGGATCCATGTGCGGCGAGCCGACCCAGAACGGCAGCGTGGTGGTGGCGTTTGATGATCCCCGCTCGCCATTCAACGGCGTCCGCCGGAAAGTGGATATCAACTCCAACCGGGTGAACAACCTGGACGGGCCCAACGTCTGGTACCCCGATCCGTTCGGGAAGAACGGCAGCGCGACCGCGTTTCCAGGGTCGGTGCGGCAGTGGATCGCCAGGGTCAACAACGATCGGGCGTTCGACTTTTCCGGCCCGACGATCGGGGGGGAACGGAGCTACGGAGCCAGCGGGACCCACGCGCCCAACTGACCGCCACTGGAATGCCGCGGGTAGTGCCGTCAGGTCAACTGGACTGCGGGGGTGGGGGCGCGAGACTGAGCAGGGTGCCCACCACCGTCACGGTGACGGCACCCACCACATTGTGCCAGAGGAAGGAGACCGACGGCGCGCCGAAGCTCACCGCAGCGACGGTG
>CAYINH010000459.1:0-1999 GCA_964364615.1 uncultured Gemmatimonadaceae bacterium | reverse complement strand
CGGGGGATCACCATCACCTCGGCGGCCACGACCTGCTTCTGGAACCGGTACGATATCGAGCATCGGATCAACATCATCGACACCCCGGGGCACGTGGACTTCACGGTCGAAGTGGAGCGGTCGCTGCGGGTGCTCGACGGGGCGGTGACCCTGCTGGACTCGGTGGCCGGCGTGGAGCCGCAGTCCGAAACGGTCTGGCGGCAGGCCGATCGATACGGCGTCCCCCGGATCATCTTTGCCAACAAGATGGACCGGGTCGGGGCCGATTTTGATCGTTGCCTCAAGATGATCCGGGAGCGACTGACCCCGCGGGCCTTCCCGATTACCCTGCCGCTCGGCAGCGGCGAGCTGTACACCGGGCACATCGACGTGCTGCGGGAGCTCGAGGTGGTGTTCGACGATACCACCATGGGCAAGGAGTTCACCGAGATGCCGGTCGCCGACGCCTACCAGGAGGCGGTGGCCAAGGCCCGGCATGACGTGGTCGAGGCGGCGGTCGAGTATGACGAAGTCCTGATGGAGAAGTACCTGGCCGGCGGGGTGCTGACCGAGGCCGAGATCCGGACCGCAATCCGGAAGGCGACCTGCGCCGGGGCCATGGTGCCGGTGCTGTGCGGGGCGTCGTTCAAGAACAAGGGCGTCCAGACCCTGCTCAACAGCATCATCGACTTTCTCCCCAGTCCGATGGACGTGCCCCCGGTCAGGGGTCATCTGCCGCTCCACGACGAGACCTTCGTCGAGCGGCGTCCGTCCGATGACGAGCCGTTTGCGGCGCTGGCGTTCAAGGTGATGACCGACCCGTACGTCGGCCGGCTGACCTACTTCCGGGTCTATTCCGGGAAGATCAGCGCCGGCAGTTACGTCTACAACAGCAGCAAGGACAAGCGGGAGCGGGCGGGCCGGCTGCTCCAGATGCACGCCAACAAGCGGGAGGAGATCGAGGAAGTGCTGGCCGGCGACATCGCGGCCGCCATCGGTCTCAAGGACGTCCGGACCGGCGATACCCTGTCGGACGAGGACCAGCCGGTCATCCTCGAGGCGATGCGGTTCCCCAACCCGGTCATCGACGTTGCGATCGAGCCCAAGACCAAGGCCGACCAGGACAAGCTCGGCACGGCGCTTCAGAAGCTGGCCGAAGAGGATCCCACCTTCCGGGTCCGGACCGACGTCGAAACCGGGCAGACGATCATTGCCGGGATGGGCGAACTCCATCTCGAGATCATCGTCGACCGGATGCGGCGCGAGTTCAAGGTTGAAGCCAATGTCGGCCGGCCCCAGGTGGCGTATCGCGAGACGGTCACCCGGCGGGTCGAGAACGTCGAAGGGAAGTTCATCCGGCAGAGCGGCGGCAAGGGGCAGTACGGCCATGTCGTCATTCATCTCGAGCCGGGAGTGGCGGGGACCGGTTTCGTCTTCGAGGACAAGATTGTCGGCGGGGTGATCCCCCGCGAGTTCATCCGACCGATCGAGTCCGGCATCAAGGAGGCCCTGGAAACCGGCGTTCTGGCCGGCTATCCGGTGGTGGACATCAAGGTGCAGCTGGTGTTCGGCAGCTACCACGAAGTGGACAGCTCGGAAATGGCGTTCAAGATTGCCGGCTCCATGGCGTTCAAGGAGGCGGCCCGGGCGGCCCGGCCGGTGATTCTGGAGCCGGTCATGGAAGTCGAAGTGGTGTCGCCGGCCGAGTTTCTCGGCGACGTGATGGGCGACCTGTCGAGTCGGCGCGGGAAGATCGGCGGGATGACCCAGCGGGGCGAGGCCCAGGTGGTGGCGGCCGACGTGCCGCTGGCGGAGATGTTCGGGTATTCGACACAGTTGCGCAGCATGACCCAGGGTCGGGCCGTGTATTCGATGCAGTTTGATCACTATGAAGCCGTGCCGAAGGCGATCGCAGAAGAGATCGTCTCCAAGAGCACGAAGTAACCAAGACCACACCGAGTCGGGAGGAGCGTCGCACAATGGCCAAGGCGAAGTTTGCACGGACGAAGCCACACGTGAA
>CAYINH010000458.1:0-2001 GCA_964364615.1 uncultured Gemmatimonadaceae bacterium | reverse complement strand
GCTCGGCGTGCCGAGCCGGATGAACGTCGGCCAGCTGCTGGAGCCCCATCTGGGCTGGGCGGCCACGATGCTCGGGTTCAAGGCGAAGACCCCGGTCTTCCGGGGCGCCAACGAACGGGAAATCGGCCTGCTGCTCCGGCTGGCCGGCCTCCGCTGGGCGGGCCAGGCGCTCGACCTGGAAGCCGCGGCGCCCGACATCGGCCCCAAGGTGGTGGAGACCCTGCTCAAGGATCTCCGGGGCCGGGAAGTCGGTTTCGATGTGGTCAACGCCGGCTTTGCCGATCTGGCGAGCAAGGAGTTCTCGGCCGGGACCCGGGGCATGCTGGACGCGATCCGGACTTTCTTGGCGGCGGCGGGGGAAGAGCTGGCGGCCCGCGATCGGGTGATCCGGGGCCAGGAACTCGAGCACCACGCGGCCCTGGCCGGCGAGGCCAGCCGGGACGGGAAGAAGGCGATTACCAAGGCGGCCAAGGAAATCGAGTCCGCCCACGGACGTTCCGCGGTCCAGGTCCTGGAAGCGACCGGGCGGCCCGCGCTCGCCAAGGTCACCGGTGGGGCGACGGAGCCGGAGCTGGTCGCGGCGGCTGCCGAAGAGTTGATCCACGCCGCGGGGCTCACCCCGACCGGCAAGGTCCGGCTTCGGGATGGCCGCTCGGGGCAGGAGTTTGCCTCGGATGTGACCGTCGGTGCCATCTACATGCTCAAGCTGAGCCATCTGGTGGACGACAAGATCCACGCCCGGTCGATCGGGCCGTACTCGCTGGTGACCCAGCAGCCGCTGGCCGGCAAGGCGCAGTTCGGCGGCCAGCGGTTCGGCGAGATGGAAGTGTGGGCCCTCGAGGCCTATGGCGCCGCGCACCTGCTGCAGGAAATGCTGACGGTCAAGTCGGATGACGTGAACGGTCGGAGCAAGGTCTACGAGGCCATCGTCAAAGGTCAGAATCTGCCCGACCCGGGGATTCCGGAGTCGTTCAACGTGCTGGTCAAGGAACTCCAGGCCCTCGGACTCAAGGTGACCCTCGGCGCGACTGCCGAAGGGGAGGAGTAGCAGCCAGATGATTGATTTCCGCAGTGGGCGCGAGCCCAAGAACTCGAGCTTCGACTACATCGCCATCCGGATCGCCGCGCCGGAGGAGATGCGGGGCCCCCGCGATCCCAAGGAACGGGAGCGGATGGAGCTTCAGGGCCTCCGGTCCTGGTGGTCCTGGGGTGAGGTGACCAAGCCCGAGACGATCAACTACCGGACCTTCAAGCCGGAGAAGGACGGGCTGTTCTGCGAGCGGATCTTCGGTCCGGTCAAGGACTGGGAGTGCCACTGCGGCAAGTACAAGCGGATCCGCTACCGGGGCGTCATCTGCGATCGGTGCGGCGTCGAGGTCACCCTCAGCAAGGTCCGTCGGGAGCGGATGGGTCACATCGAGCTGTCGGTGCCGGTGGTCCACATCTGGTTCTTCAAGACGCTGCCCTCGCCGATCGGCAACCTGCTGGGGATCACCCTGCGGGAGCTGGAGCGGGTGCTCTACTATTCGAACTACATCGTGATCGAGCCGGGCAAGCAGGAGGTCGAGGCCCTCCAGTTGCTGGAGGAGGAGGAATACCTCACCCTGCGGGCCAAGGCACGGGAGGAATCCGATGCGGCCTTCCGGGCCGACATCGGCGCCCCGGCGGTGCGGGACCTGCTGTCGCGGCTGGAAATCAAGAAGCTGGCCGAACAGCTGCGCCACCAGATCGCGACCGAGACCAGCCAGCACCGGAAGAAGCAGACCCTCAAGCGGCTCAAGATCGTCGACGCGTTCCTTTCCTCCGGGGACAAGGGCGAGCTGCCCAACAACCCGGCCTGGATGGTGCTGGACGTCATCCCGGTGCTGCCCCCCGACCTGCGGCCGCTGGTGCCGCTCGACGGCGGTCGGTTCGCGACCAGTGACCTGAACGATCTCTATCGCCGGGTCATCAATCGGAACAACCGGCTCCAGAAGCTGATCCAGCACAAGGCGCCGGAGG
>CAYINH010000457.1:0-2009 GCA_964364615.1 uncultured Gemmatimonadaceae bacterium | reverse complement strand
AGTGCCGGCTACACCGTGCTCGTGGCCGCGACCGGCGAGGAGGCTCTGTTGCTGCTGGAGAGTCATGACCGGCCCCTGCATCTGCTCTTCACCGACCTGGTGATGCCGGGGATAAGTGGACGAGAGCTGGCCAAGCGGCTCCAGGGCAGTCATCCTGAAACCCGGATCCTCTACACCTCCGGCTACGCGGACAACACCATCGTGCCGAACGGTATGCTCGATGACAATGGCCAGTTTATCGGCAAACCGTACTCGATGGAAGAGCTGAGGCGGAAGGTCCGGCAGGTGCTGGACGGGTAGCAGGACCGCCCTGGATAACTGACTTCGATGGCTCCTGATCCGTCCCGGTTCCTGGCCCTGGCCCTGCTCGCCGCCCTGCCCGGGTGTCGCCCGGCACCGGTCGATCCCGAGTTCGGGGTCTCAGCGACCCTGGCCCAGACCCGGGCCGAGACCATCAGCGACCTGCACTACAACCTGCAGCTCACCGTTCCGAGCGATCAGACCGCCCCGGTGACCGGAATCGTCACCATCCGGTTTGCCTTGAGCGCCCTCCGGAGCCCGCTGGTGCTCGACTTCCGGGGTGACTCGGCCAGCATCGGGCAGGTGACCGCCAACGGCATTGGTGTGACGCCGAGACGCTCCCCGGGCCACATCATCATCCCGGCCGAAGCCCTGGCCGCGGGGGAGAACATCGTCTCCCTGGCCTTTACGGCCGGGGACGAAGCCCTCAATCGGAACGACGGCTTCCTCTACGCCCTGTTCGTGCCCGACCGAGCCTCCACCGCCTTTCCCTCCTTCGATCAGCCCGATCTCAAGGCGCGATATCAGCTCCAGCTCACCGTCCCGGCCGGGTGGCACGGTCTATCCAATGGACCGGAGCTGTCGCGCGACAGCAGTGCGACGGGGGTGACGCTCTCCTTTGGCCCGACCGAGCCGATCAGCACCTATCTCTTCACCTTTTCGGCCGGGATGTTCCAGGTCGAGGAGGCGGTCCGCGATGGCCGGACTCTCACCATGTTTCACCGGGAGACCGATACCGCCAAAGTCGCCCGCAACCACGACGCCATCTTCGACCTCCACGCTACGGCGCTCCGCTGGCTTGAGGAGTACACCGGGATCGGGTATCCCTTCGGGAAGTTCGCCTTCCTGGCGGTTCCCTCGTTCCAGTTTGGCGGGATGGAGCATCCCGGCGCGGTGTATTATCGGGCCAGTTCCCTCTTCCTGGACCCGACGGCGACCCGGAATCAGGTCCTGGGTCGAGCGAGCCTCATCGCCCACGAAACCGCCCACATGTGGTTCGGCGATCTGGTCACCATGCGGTGGTTCTCCGACGTGTGGATGAAGGAGGTGTTTGCCAATTTCATGGCGGCCCGGATTGTCGAGCCGTCGTTTCCCGAGGTGAATCACCAGCTCCGCTTCCTGCTGGCGCACCATCCCGCCGCCTACGGGGTCGACCGCACCCTGGGCGCCAATCCGATCCGCCAGGAACTGGCCAACCTCCGCGGGGCCGGATCGCTCTACGGGGCGATCATCTACCAGAAGGCCCCGATCGTGATGCGCCAACTGGAACAGCTGACCGGTCCCGCCACCTTCCAGCAGGGGCTCCGGATCTACCTCGCCCGGTTCCGGTTCGGCAACGCGACCTGGCCCGACCTCATCGCCATCCTCGATGAGCTGTCGCCCGAAGATCTGGCCGGTTGGAGCCGGACCTGGGTGGAACAGCCGTTCCGACCCACCATCGCCTCGGTGTGGACAGCCGACTCGCTTACAGTGACCCAACGGGACCCCCGGGCCGACCGCGGGCTTCGCTGGGCGCAGGCCGTCACCGTCGCCCTGGGATACCCGGATACCATCCTCACCGTTCCGGTCCAGCTGACCGGCGCCACCGTGTCCGCGGTGTCCCCCAGGCCTGACCGCCCCGCCTGGATTCTGCCGGGTGCCGATGGCCTCAGCTACGGCCGGTTCGTGCTCGACTCCGCCAGCCGGATGGGGCTCATGGCTCGACTGCC
>CAYINH010000456.1:0-2009 GCA_964364615.1 uncultured Gemmatimonadaceae bacterium | reverse complement strand
CCGGCGTTCGTTGAAGCGCACCTGCACGCGGTTGCCTCCCTCGGGGAAGGACTCGAGGTAGACCTCCTCCCGGCCGGTCCGATCGGAGACGTACATCAGCCACCGCCCATTGGGGGAGAATCGCGGGTTCCGCACCTGGGCGCTCTCGGTGGCGCAGGGCAGCAGCGAGTCCCCATTGATATCACGATACACGATGTCGCGCCCTCGACGAATGGTGACCCAAATCGCCGCACACTGCTCATCGGGGAAAATCGCGAGGACTACCTGGAGGGGGAGGGTTCACCGGTACCCATTCCCACAGTGCCCGAGCTTCAGGATGATCACGATCAGCTTCTGGCCCTCCACTCTGTAGATCACCCGGAAGACGCCAACCCGGATCCGGAACCCATCGCTGCAGCCGCTCAGCTTCCTGGATCCTGGCGGGTGGAGTCATTTCCCAGAGGCACTGGTGTCGACCCGGATTATCCACCAGGACGCCTTGGGCCGACTGCTATGGCAAGAGGGTTTTGATCTCGCCGAGCCAGTTCTCGGTGACCACGATAACGCCGGTGGTACCGGTGGTGGACCTTACCAGTCGTGCCATGATGAAGCGGCCGTCCCGGGCCACATCCCACGGGGTGTAGTACGCTGATTCAGCTCCGAGCAGTTCGGGAGGAACCCGGAACAGCCGTTCCGGCTCGCTGAGGGTTGGTTGTGGGCCCATCGTCGTCACCCTCACCGCCATCATGTCATTGGTGCCGTTCAGGTAGAACAGTTCCCGACCGTCCCGCGACCAGAGCGGGGCCTCGCCGCCACCATTGGAGACCTGGCGCTTGAAGGCGCCGACCTCGGGGAAGCCCCGCAGGAAGACTTCGGTCTTGCCGGCCTCGTCGGACTGGTAGGCCAGCCATTTGCCGTCCGGGGACAGCATCGGCGCCATCTCGTCAAAGTTGCTGGCGAGGAGGGGGGCCGGGACGGTATCGACCCCGAGCCGCATCCCGGTGATGTCCCGACCACCTGCCACCGAACCGTTCGCCCCCTGCCGGAGCAGCAGCCACTTCCCGTCCGGCGACAGGACGGCCTCGTCGAACGATCCCGCGATGAGCAGGGAATCGGTGCCGGTTCCGTCGGCCCGGCGCAGGTAGATCCCGCTCAGGTCTCTGCTGCCAATGTAAGAGACCGCTCGACCATCAGGGTGCCACCGGGGGCGGGCGTCCGCGATTGGGTCAAAGGAGACCCGCTGGAGCGGACCCCGGGGCAGCTGCTTGACCCAGATGTCGTCCCCGGTGCCGGTATTGAGTCCAATCGCCAGCCGTGACCCGTCGGGGGAGAGGGCCCAGCCGTGGTTGTTGGCGTTCTGGGTCAATCGGAAGCGCCAGGTGGTGTCGACTGGGGTGATCGTCCCGGCTCGATCGATCCAGACCATTTCGAAGGGCTGACCCGTCGAGCCTCCGCCGCTGGTGGTCACCAGGGTGCCCGACCGGGAAAGGTGGAAGGCGAATCCATTGTTGACCCCCCCGACGCTGTCGGCCAGCGATATCGCCTCCCCCCGAGTCTCCATCCGCTTCGGGTCAAATCTTACCCCCAGCAGCCGATTGCCCTGGAGATAGACGAGGTGCCCGGAGGAAGCCACGGCGCCAAGGAATGCGTTGGGAACAACGATGTGGCTGGCGTTGGTCCGGTGGTCCAACCCCCAGATATCACAGTCCGTCGTGCCTCTGCAGCGGGCGAATAACATCCCACTGGTTCCCCAGATCGGGGACGGGCTGGCGGTCGCCAGGCTGTCATCTGGAAAGAGCGGCACCGGCGTGCCCCCCGAGGCCGGGACACGGGCCAGATAGGGAGCGCCGGTCGCACTGGCGGCGTAGATGATCGTCTCATCCTCCAGCCAGGCCACGCCAGCGCCCAGGAAGACGAACCCGGGGACCAGGGTGACGACCGCTCCACCCTCGATCGAAACCCGCCTGATGGTGCCGACCGCGTTGAACGCTATGGAGTTCCCATCGGGAGACATCGCAAACTGGTTGGCG
>CAYINH010000455.1:0-2022 GCA_964364615.1 uncultured Gemmatimonadaceae bacterium | reverse complement strand
CTCGGGCTCCTCGCCGTGGTTGGCTATCGACTGGTGCCGGCTCCGGCAGCACTGGCCCGGACGATGGGACTGCTGGTGGTGGCCGGTGGCGTGGTCGCCGGGCTGCACGGGGTGTCCCGCCGCTCGGCCGGCTGGCGCTGGATTGTGTTGGGGTCGGGGCTGGGCGGAGGCATCGCGTGGCTGGCCTGATCGGCGCGCCGCTCACCGTGGCCCGCTGCCTCGCCCTGCAGGCGGCGTGGAGCTATGAGCGGATGCAAGGTGTCGGGATGGCGTGGGCCAGTGAGCCGGCGCTGCGACGGCTGTTCGGGCATGATCCTGACCGGTACCGTGCGGCCCTGGGCCGGAGTGCCAGCTTCTTCAACGCCAACCCCTTTCTGGCGCCCACCGCGGTCGGGGCGTTCCTCCGGGCTGAGGCAGACGAGATGCCCCCTGCTCAGGTCGAACGGCTTCGCACCGCGCTGAGTGGCCCCCTGGGCGCCCTGGGCGACCGGCTCTATTGGACCGGGGTCGTTCCCGCCCTCTCCGGGATGGCGGTCTGTGGTGTGGCCCTTGGCGCCGGGTGGTGGCCCGTGCTGGCCCTCCTGCTGGTGCACAACGGTACCCGGCTGTGGCTGAGCCATTGGCTCCTCCGGTTGGGCTGGACCCATGGCCCGATGGTCGGGGTGGCCATGACGGCCTCTCCGCTGTCCGGCGCCGCCACCCTGGCCGCGATCGTGGCCACCGTGGTCGGGACGGCGGCGCCTCTCCTGGTGACCGTGTCGGCGCTCGAGAACGGGTCGCTGGCCGATTGGGGACTGGTGGCGGCGGTGGCGCTGGCGGCGGTCGGATTCCGGTGGCTGCGCGGGCGTCGAGCCTCGGCGCTCAAATTCACTCTCGCCGCCTCCGTGGTGGCGATCCTCTGGCACCTGGGACGCGCATGATCGAGCAGACCGCAATCATCGGCAACCCCCTGGGGCTCCATGCCCGGCCCGCGGCGCAGTTCGTCCGACTGGCCAGCTCGTTCGCGGCCGAGGTCATCGTGGGCAAGGACGGGGTCGAAATCAACGGCAAGAGCATCATGGGGGTGATGATGCTCTCGGCCGAGTGCGGGGCCCGGCTGTTGATCCGCGCCACCGGGCCCGACGAGGCGGCGGCGGTGGTGGCCCTGGCCGGCCTGGTCGAGGGCGGATTCGGGGAGGCACGACCATGAGTCGACGATTCCAGGGCATCGGGGTGTCGCCCGGAGTGGCCTATGCCCCTGCCATGGTGGTGGATCTCCGATTCCCGGATGTGGTCGACCGATCGATCATGGCCGAAGAGGTCGAGGCGGAAGTCGCCCGGTTGCAGGCGGCGGTGGGACAAGTCGCGGCGAGCCTGACCGCCCTGCAGCGACGGGTGGAAGAACGGGCGGGTCCGGAAGAAGCGGGGATCTTCGAGGCCCAGGTGCTCATGGCGCGCGACCCCGACTTCCTCGGGGCCGTCGAGCACCTGATCCGGGCCAATCTGCTCAGCGCTGAAACGGCGTTCGAGTTCAAAGCTCTGGAGATCCGGGTGGCCTGGTCGGGGGCCTCAAGCGGGCGGCTGCGGGACCGGCTGGCCGATCTGTCGGCAGTGCAACTGCGGGTGCTTCGGGTGTTGACGGGGGGTGACGCGGTGGAGTTTCCCTCCCGGACGCCCGATGGAGCGGTGGTATTGGTCGCCCACGAGCTGTCCCCGGGCCTGACGGTCCAGTTCGACCGCGAGCACCTCGCCGCTCTGGTGGCAGAAGAGGGGACGCGGACCTCCCACGCCGCGATTCTGGCGCACTCTCTGGGGATCCCGGCGGTGATGGGCGTGGGGGGGGGGATCATCGGCCGGCTCGAGTCGGGGACCGTGCTGCTGGTGGATGGTCAGTCGGGCGCCATTCTTATTGATCCGAGCCCGGCCGAGTTGCGGGCGGCGAGCACCCAGGTCAACCGCCGTCGGAAATTCGAACTTGAGCTCGAGGCCGAAGTCGACCTCCCGTGCATCACGCCGGATGGTCGGGGAGTGGCCATGCTCGCC
>CAYINH010000454.1:0-2024 GCA_964364615.1 uncultured Gemmatimonadaceae bacterium | reverse complement strand
AGCCACACCTCGGGCCTGCCGCGGCTCCCCGGCAACCTCGCCCCGGCCAACAACGAGGATCCCTACGCCGACTATTCTCCCGCGCAGCTGACCGCCTTTCTGGCGAATCATGAGTTGCGACGGGCCCCCGGCGTCCAGTATGAGCACTCCAATCTCGGCGCCGGCCTGCTGGGATGGGCCCTCGCCCACAGCGCCGGCAGGGACTACGAGGCACTGATTCGCGAACGGGTCTTGGCGCCCCTCGGGATGAACGAGACGGTGATCCTCGTCCCGGCCGGTCTCCGTGGCCGGCTTGCCACCGGCCACAACGGGATGGGGGAACCGACCTCGCCTTGGGCAATCCCCACCCTGGCGGGTGCCGGAGCGCTCCGCTCCACCGTCAACGACATGCTGCGTTTTGCCGCCGCTACCCGCGACACCACCAGCGGACCCCTGGGCCCGGCCATGGCGCTCAGCCAGCGTGAAGTATTCCGGGTGGACAGCACCATGGCGGTCGGACTCGGCTGGCACCACATGACCCGGAAGGGCCGCACCTACGTCTGGCACAACGGCGGCACCGGCGGCTTCCGGTCCATGCTCGCGGTGGATCATGCCGCAAATCGGGCGTCGGTGGCCCTGGGCAATTCCACCGAGAGCAACGACGCCGTCGCCATCGCCCTGCTCGACAGCACCGTCACCCTTCCGGCGCTCCCCCCGATGAAGGTCACCGTCGAGGTGGACTCCGCCTCGGCGGCACGGTTCATCGGCGAGTATCAACTCACCCCGCAGTTCATCATCTCGATCAAGCCGAGGACCGGCGGCAAGCTCCAGCTGCAGGCCACCGGGCAGGGTGCGCTCCGGCTCTACCCCAGTTCCCCGGTGGACTTCTTCGTGACGGAGGTCGAGGCCAGCGTCACCTTCCTGCTGGATGCCAACGGAAAGGTGGCGTCCCTGGTCCTGCACCAGAACGGACAGGACATGCCGGCCGGCCGAATCACGCCCTGAACCGGAGGTGACCATGCGATTCCGGGTCCTTCCCGGCCTGGTCGGCGGCCTCCTGACCATCGGCTGTGCACCCGCCTCCGTTGACCAGCCGGCAGCCGATCCATCCGGCATGGTGGACCACCACGTCCACATCCTGTCACCGACCCTGGTGGCCGACTGGAAGACGCTCGGGGTTCCCTTCAGCCGCCCCGATTCGGTTTACACCTCCGCGCCGCCAGCCTGCTCGAAGGGGACAGCGCCACGGTGGGCCAGGCGATCCCCTGGTACCGATGGCGCACCTCTACGGCGTGGCAGACTTCCGCGAGGCGATGAAGCTGTCACTGGAGGATGAAGCCACCCGGGTCCGGGGCGAAAACCGCCATGTCGCTGGAGAAGTCTCGGCGGCGCTGCTGGAACAGGAGTCGGAAGGAGTGCCCGCCACCACCAAGGCGGAGGGGCCGGCGCTGGGCGAAGCGCTCCGGGCCGTGGGATTGGCGCGGGTCGTATCTCACGGAGGCAGCCGGAAGACCACATCCCCGACCGTGGGAGTGACCAGCTGGCCCAGCGGCGCAAACCACATCCGGACCAGGCTCGCGGTGACGGCGGTGTCCCCCGCTCGTACGTTCCAGTGCCCATAGACCTTGATCTCCACCGATGCCGTGTCAGGGGTGGTTCGGGGCACCAGTCGGTTGACCCGTGCCACTTCCATGAAAAAACTGCCGTCACTCGAGCTGCGGACGACAGGGAATGAGGTATAGGCGTACCCGACGGTGGGCACGAAGGAGTCAACTGCGAGGGTCAGCCCGGGGAGCGGTCGGCCCTCCGGATCACGGGCGACCCCCCGCACGATGGCACAGTCGGTGTTGGGAAACTCATCCCCAGGCTCAAGCGGGCAACGATCCTCAACAATAGGGTCCGGGTCGGTGCCGGTATTGCATGAACCGCCAACCAGCACCAAGGCAACCCCGGTCAGGTGCCCGACCCGACCCCAGTAGCGGCGCGGGTGGTGTCTCACGGGGGCAGCCGGAAGACCACATCCCCGACCGTGGGAGTGACCAGCT
>CAYINH010000453.1:0-2040 GCA_964364615.1 uncultured Gemmatimonadaceae bacterium | reverse complement strand
CCCAAGACCGTCCGCCCAGTCCGCATCCAGCCCGAGGATCCCGGCCAGAATCCGGGGCCGGAGGCGCGGCGGGCACGCCTCCCCCCGATCGACGATCGGGGCGCTGGTCCGGAATAGGCGGCGCACCGATTCCGCCTTCTCGCCAGCGTACCGGATTTCGGTGGCTGAAAGGGCCTGCTTAGTTTCGAACACGGCGTACACGCTTTCTGCCGGGACGAAACAGCTCCCCTCACGATCGAGGAAGATGGGGCAAAAGTGCGCGTCGTGGATGATGATGTCGAGCGCATCGCTCTCGGACCCCCGACTGTCGACGACGACACCGGTACAGACCCGGTAGCGCCGCGGCAGGTGTCTGGCGAGAACCTCTCGCCAGCTACCCTCCGAGAGGTCACCCTTCAAGGTCGGATGCCCGAAGGCTGTCCGCGCCTGCACCAACTCTGCTCGCAGGGTCTCCTGATGCCCCAGAAAGAGCGTCCGGAGCAGTTCCGGTCTTACGGTTGCGTTCGTCATGCCGCCTCCTTGGCGAGACCGGACTCATGAGGCGCGGAGGGGCCTAGCCATTCTTCAGTCACGAGCCAGATCTCGTAGTAGTACAACCACAGGACCGTCCATGGGACGAGCGTGTCCGCCAAGCTCGCTCGACAAGTCCACCGCCACTCTTCGGGCCAGTAGAGACAGAGTGACCCATCACGGTAGCGGTGAGGAGCGCCCGGTCGGATGTCCGGCTTCACCACCATGACGGCCGGAATGCGGTCGAACGGGTGTGTGATGGTGACGTGGTACAGCGGTGACTCCGCGGTGGGGTGCAGGGTGCCATGCCATGTGGTGCCGCCTCCACGGGTCAGGGTGGGGGCAAACTGGGGGAAGGCGACTCGCATGCCCCGCAGTTGGCGGGTCGGAAAGTCTCGCTCACGTGGAAGCCGGCCCCTCATTTCCGTTCCCCGTGGAACCTGGTGGGCTGTGTGGCGACGAGGTGATGTGCGAGCGCCCCTACGGCAACGCAAAGGGCACCTGCGACGATCAGACCGCCCGGGGTGATGGATGAGTCACCGGGTCTGACGCCCCGTGCTTCGACCCGCGCTGCCTCCTTGACGTCGCTCTCAGGGGGCCATTTGGATCCAAAGACGCGCTGCCACTCCTTGCCCGCTGCTGTCTCATCCCCGGCAACCAGAGCCCGTCTCGCTGCCCGATCCGCTTCTCTTGCACGGGTCATGAAGGTCTCGAACGCGGCTCGCTCCCATCCCTTGGTGATAAAGGTGCCTGGGATCTGTGGGTCCGAGATTCGGGGAGCCTCTTTGCCTTTGTCCATCAGCTCTTGGAACCGGCCTGTGATGTAAACGAAGGCGTCACACACATTCTCAGCCGTCCCGCGGTCACGGAGTACGAGTTCACCATCCTGAACACCTTCCAGCAGAATCACCTCAAGGACATAGCTCTTCGGACGTCGCCGCTTCATCTGCTCGTCCCTCCAAGCCTTGAGTAGCTTGATGAGGGGAATGAGCTTCCCGCCGTGCTCCTGATTAAGCTCGGACAGGCGCTCAGCATACCCAAGGGGGTCGGAGCGAATCCAAATCTCCTGGCGCCGGTCCGGCACCCAGAGCGGCATGGAGAGACCGTCGTCCAAGACCGAAGGAACCACGTCCAAGTGGAGGTCATCAGCCTCGAGCGTAATTCGAACCGATCGGCGCTGCCCTCGGGTGTCGATGGCACCGCCGGGGAAGTCCTTCAGGACCCCAAGGAACTCCAGCAAGACAGCATTCGGGGTCCGGTCGAGTTGGCTTTCACCGATGAAAGCCAGGACGTCGACGTCCGGAATACGCTCAATGGCCGTGTGGCGACCATATGAGCCGGACAGGCGAGTGTGAGGGCTGGAGGTCTGGAGGTCGTGTTCCGCCAGATAGTCCCGGAGCTCGTTAGCTCGTGCGGCAGCAGTCCGGGCCCGCTCCTCAGAGGGGTTGATCCGCATGAGGAGGGCGGAGAAGTGATGGCGCATGTTCGGCATACAGCCCCCGGCGTAGGCGGTCCCGGGGAAGTTGTCCT
>CAYINH010000452.1:0-2041 GCA_964364615.1 uncultured Gemmatimonadaceae bacterium | reverse complement strand
TCACTTATCTGACCCCCAGCACCGCCTACGGCGATGTTGGCCGTGAGGAGGGCCTGGAAGAGGGGATGGTCGTGGAAGTGGTGCGGGCAGGGCGGGGGATCGGCAGCCTGAAAGTCAGTTATCTCGCGTCGCACCGGGCGTCGGGGGCGATCATCCGCGCGGATTCAACCCTGGTGGTGGGCGACAGCATAGCGTTCACGCCGAGGATTCTCCCGGGGCGCGGTGGATCCGGCGTGGTTCCCGCCGCCAGTCGCCCGATCCGGTCCACCCGCTCTTCCACCGCCGGTCACCTTCGAGGTCGCCTCGGTCTCCGCTATCTGCTGGTCCAGCCCCTCGGGGGCCCCGGCTACCGCCAGCCGGCCGCGGACCTCCGCCTCGAGGGCGTCGGGCTCGGAGGTTCCCCGGCGGGCGTTCTGGTGGACGTGCGGGCCCGACAGACCCTCCGGAAGCGCGACGATGGCACCACCGTGAAGGAGGTCCAGACCACGGTGTACCAGGCGGCGGTGACCCTCCGGGCAAACGGAGGCCCGCAATTGACGGTGGGTCGGCAGTACCTGCCCACGGTCAGTTCGGTGTCGCTGTTCGACGGGGCCATGGTGGAGCTCCAGCGGTCCCGGATCGGGGCGGGCGTGTTCATCGGGTCGGAGCCGGATCCGCGGTCGATGGGCTACTCCACCGACATTCAGAGCTACGGGCTGTTTGTGGAGGGTCGTAACGCCCCGGGAGCCTCGACCCGGTGGTCCCTGGCCGGTGGGGCGGTCGGGTCGTACGCTCCCGGGGCCATCAATCGGGAGTTCGGATTCCTCCAGGCCTCGTTGAGCAGTCCAACCGTCAGCATCTTTGCGGCTCAGGAACTGGACCTCAACCGAACCTGGAAAGCCGAGGCCGGCGAGCCCTCGGTGACGTGGACCAGTACCTTTGCCACGGTCCAGGTGCGGCCGGCGGCGTGGATGACACTGCAAGGCGGAGTGGACAATCGGCGCAACGTCCGGCTCTATCGGGATCTGATCGATCCCGAGACCGAATTCGACGACTCGTTCCGCCAGGGCATCTGGGGGGGAACCTCATTCCAGCTCGGCAAGCACACCCGGTTGGGAGGTGACGCCCGTCGTACCCTGGGCGGGGCCGGCACTGCCAGCCACACCTCGTCGTTGAACGGCTACGCCACGGTTGATCGCCTGACTCCGCTCAGGCTCAGCCTGCGGGGACGGGTCAATCGCTACCAGGCGGTCGAGCGGAGCGGGTCGTTGCAGAGCCTCGGACTCAGCGCGCGCCCCACCTCATGGCTTGGCATCGGGGTCACCGGCGGACGGCGCCACGAGTCGGGGACGGTCGAGCCCGAGGGGCGGAGCATGAACTGGTATGCCGTGGATCTGGATGCCGGCCTGGGCCGCTCGGTGTACTTTCTCTTCTCCGGCTCACGGGAGCGGGGGTCGCTCGCCGCCGGCGATCAGGTGTTTGTCAGCCTGAGCTATCGGTTCTGATCCGAGGGCCTGTGAACAAAGTCCATCTCCCGGACCAAGACGAGCTGTTTCTGGTGCTCAAGGGCCGGCTTCTGGTTCACCTGGAGTCTCTCGACCACCTCCAGCGATCAGCGCACGTAGACGGTCTTCGCGTTCTGAAACTCCAATAGACCGTGCCGCGCCAGTTCCCGTCCGAACCCGCTCTCCTTGATCCCGCCGAACGGCAGCCTGGGGTCTGACCGGACGAATGCGTTGACGAAACAGGCGCCCGCCTCGAGCTCGTCCGCCGCCATCCGTTCGCCCCGGGCCACGTCGGCGGTAAACACCGCCGCCCCGAGCCCGTACACCGTGTCGTTGGCCACCTTGAGGGCCGCCTTGGCGTCCTTCACCGGAATGATGGAGGCCACCGGCCCGAACAGCTCTTCGCTGTAGGCCGCCATCCCCTTCTTCACATCGGTGAGCACGGTCGGCGGGTAGAAGAAGCCGGGACCGGGGGGTACCGTGCCGCCGAGCAGGACCCTGGCGCCTGGTGGTCGGCGGTCGTCACCGCCGTTCGCGCGCTGCACGTCGGGGAGACG
>CAYINH010000451.1:0-2055 GCA_964364615.1 uncultured Gemmatimonadaceae bacterium | reverse complement strand
GTGGCAAGTTATGTCAATCCTTACCATGAGCCACCGGCAGTTCCCCTCCGAACCTGTGAGAGGGGCCACCCGTGGCGGAACCCTTGGGGGAATCGTCCGGGAACGCGATAGGAGACGAATCTGAACGTGTCTATTTCACACGGGTCTTGCGTTCCAAATTGCTAATGCGTTGTTGTTCAACAGGTTGGAGTCCGGCTAATGACGGCCTGAAACCTGCGCCTATTGTTGCACCACAACCAAGTTGGTAACTCAGTGCCCCTCGCTGGTTTTGTTGCGCTCCCCCGATTCAGGGAGAGCCGGCGAGTGTTTTCAGCAGTCGGTAGCAGCAGTTCCTGTCCGTCCCTAACCCGACACGAGGCAGAGCAAATGAGAGCTCCACGGTGTGGCAAGTTCCTTGGTGGCGCCTTGCTGGTCCTTGCGACCCTTGGCACCTCCGAAGCGGTCGCCCAGGGCGCGGCCGTGATCACCGGACGGGTGGTCACCGAGCGAGGCGATCCACTGGGTGGTGCAACCGTCATTATTGCGAATACGAATTTCGGGGCCTCCACGTCCCCTTCCGGGACCTATACCATCACCATCGAGGCCTCCGCCGCCCGGGGTCAGCAGGTGGTCCTGACCGCGCGCTACCTGGGCTACCGGGCTACCACCCGCACCGTCGTCCTGTCGCCCGGCAATCAGGAACAGAATTTCGAGCTCCGGCCGGATCCACTGCGACTGGATGAGTTGATCGTGACCGGCGTGTCCGAGGCCACCTCCGCCAAGAAACTCACGTTCTCGGTGGGGCGGGTCTCCGAGGAGCGGCTCCAGGAGGTGCCGGGCGGCAGTGCGCTCCAGGCCCTCCAGGGGAAGGTCGCCGGGGTTCGGCTGGTTCCCACCTCGGCGCAGCCCGGGGGCGAGGTGGCGCTTCGGCTCCGCGGGGCCACCAGCATCGGGGGCCGACAGGATCCGCTGTTCATCGTCGACGGGGTAATCACCCCCTACGGCCTGGCGGACGTGGCGGCCGAGGACATCGAACGGATCGAGGTCATCAAGGGGGCGGCGGCGTCCTCCCTCTACGGGTCCAACGGGGCCAACGGAGTGGTGCAGGTCTTTACCAGGCGGGGCGCCAGTCTCCCCGATGGCGCAATGAAAGTCACGGCCCGGTTCGAGGGCGGCATGAACCAGATGCCCCGCCGGCTTCAGTTTTCCCAGTCCCACGCCTTCCAGGTGGACGGGAGCGGGAACTACGTGCTCTCCCCTACCGGCGCCCGGATCACCAAGCTCGACCAGATCGCGGACAACGCTTTCCCGGTCTACCTCGACCACTGGAATGCGGTGGTCGATGAGGGGGTCTTCTGGACTGGGTACTTCTCGGTGGGGCAGCGTCGCGGGACCACCAACCTGAACGCCTCGCTGCAGAACACCGACAACAAGGGAGTCATCTTCGGGCTCGACGGGTACAGCCGGCAGAACTTCCGGGTCAACGTCGACCAGCAGCTGTCGGACAAACTTGACGTCTCGTTCAGCACCTTCTACGGCAAGTCGACCAATGGCCGGACGGCGGAGGGCCAGACCGGGCCGTTCTTCGGGCTGATGTTCCTCCAGCCGGACGTCGATATCCTGGCCCCCAACGACGACGGGACACCGTACCGCGCCCAGGTTCCGCTGAGCGGCGACATCGCCAACGATTTCAACCCGCTGTACGAGCTGGCCAACCGGAAGATCTCCCAGAACCGGAACCGGTTTACCGGGTCGACCCGGGTCCGGTGGCGGATGATGGACTGGCTGTCGGCGGATGGGAGCGTCGGCTACGACCAGGAGTCGCAGGACTACTCTGACCTGACCCCGTTCGGTTTCCTGACGTCGTCGAATACCAAGACGGAGGGGTCGCTGTACAAGGAGTCGCGTAACGGCCGGCAGATCAACACCGGCCTGTCGCTCACGGCGATCAACACCTTCGGGAAGATCACCAACACCACCCGGATTGCGACCACCTATGAGGATGAGTTGAACCGGTTGCTCACCTCCAACGCCAGCAAGCTGCTGGTGAAGCAGGTGCCCGAGTTCGGCGGAAGC
>CAYINH010000450.1:0-2062 GCA_964364615.1 uncultured Gemmatimonadaceae bacterium | reverse complement strand
GCCTGGGGGGGGGGCAGGACTTCACCTGGAGCTTGGACTTGCCGGCCCCGAATACCCCCCGGGCCTACATCTATTATGTCGCAGTGTTGTATTCCTCCGGCTCCCCTGGTCTCTTGGGCGGGACGTCGAACCTGAGGCTCTACCACGCCGAGACTCTCAGGATCTCCGAGTCACCGCCGTTTCCCATCATGATCCAGGGCGCTGTGCCGGGACCGCCGTACACACTGGGATTCCCGGGCGGTATGGTCCAGGAAGTCACCTTCTGCGTTTCCCAGCTCCCGATCGGGAGAATTCTGGCTGGGGGAGGAGACCTTTCCGGCTGGGGGGCACAGATCTCCTGCCTCATGACGAAGGTCCCCTGACCATGAGGACTGTCAACGAGGAACTTCGCATTCGCGATCTCCGGCGTCCCCTCTGGCACCCGTACCTTCACCGTCATAGGGACCCATTGGGTCGCGACCACCACGGTCGTCGTTGCCCCCGACCTTCTGGACAATGCCGCCGGTAGCTCTCAAGGGCTCTTCCGTCTGGTAGTGGTTGCCGAACAGCAGTGGCAGTTGAGAGGCTAAGGATGGGCGATGGCCCATCTAGACTTCGGCAAACGCCCCGGCCCCGGTTTCGACGGCCGCGTCACTGTCTTTCAAACTCCAGGAGGGGCCCACTTGATGATGAACCATTTCCGGTTGTTGAGCCTCATGGCCGGCACGGTTCTGGTCACCGAGGCCGCAGCGCAGACCATGAGCCTGAGTTCGTATGCGGTGGCTTTCGCTGGTACGGTGGGCGGGCCGAATCCGGCCGCCCAGGCCATCGCGGTCGCCAACACAGGTACTGGAGCCCTGAGTTGGAGAATCGTCAGTGCAACGCCTGCGTGGTTGGCCGTTTCGCCCGCGCGCGGCGGCGCCCCGGCGAACCTCAGTTTCGCCGTCAACCTCGCAGGGTTGAGCCCTGGCAACTACCAGGCGACAGTTGGCATCCAATCGAACGACCCGGCCTCCCCGTCAGACTCCATCGGGGTGTTCTTGACGGTCAGGGGTGCGGTGGGCCCGGCGGTGGCGGAATACGAGGTCGAGTTGCTCTTTACCGGCTATACCGGGCAGCTCGACGGGTATCCCAACTGCGCCGTGGACACCAACGGAACCGACCGCCTGACCGGCCGGCTCGCCGGGTACGAGACCTCCACGCCCGATGAGAATGTCGAGTACGAGGGGACCTTGACCCGGGCGACCACGCTCGATATCTGCGAGACAAAGGGCCGCAACCGCCCCGACGACATTGACGACGAGCAGGTCTGGTGCACAGCCAAGCTCACCGGCTCCGCCAATATGCGCATGAGCCTCATCGTGTATGGGGAACTGGACCGGGGCGCGTGGCTTAAGGCCAGGCCCGACACGGGAAGGATGACGAGCTCAGTGACCGGCAATTGCGCCGGCCCGACCATGGCCGAGTATCGGAAGGCGTATCCAGGCGGGAGTGGTGGAGGCGGAGGATCTCCTGACGGGCAGCCGATCGAAGACGCCTTCTCCGCCACCAAGTTCGTCGTCAACAGTGTCGGGCGGCTCCGAGTAGGCTACTACCCGCCCGATCCCAAGCAGGGTGGCTGGTCCCTGCGAGTGCTCAGGAAGATCCGGTAACCATGAGGACCCTGCAGCGATGACCCGAAAGGCCTACCGATGAAGCGGCTCAGGCTCGTTGGACTGTTCGGCGCGATCCTGGGAATCCTTCCCTCCGCGGAGGCGCAGGTGCCGCGGGGCGTCGCCGGCGGGACGTTCGCGCCGGGGGGCCAGGTCCTCTTCGCCACAGACTTCTCCCAGGATGCTCTTGGCGGTTTCCCGAGCGGCCTCCGCCACGTCCGCGGCCCCCTCGAAGTCGTCCAGGTGGACGGCGTCCACATGCTGCGAAGCATCGATCAGGCCGAGTTCATCATCCCCCTCGCCCAGCCCCTGCCCCAGGACTTCACCCTGGAGTTCGAGCTCATCGCCCGCAACTCCAACTGCTGCGCCGGGGAGGAGCTGGCCTTCGAGGGCAGTCCCCAACTTGCCCGCACCAGCGGCTCGGCCCAGGT
>CAYINH010000449.1:0-2077 GCA_964364615.1 uncultured Gemmatimonadaceae bacterium | reverse complement strand
CGCCTTCCTTCGGAACGGTGCCGGAATCGCGGTGATGTACTCCAGGCGGGTGACCATCACCGGGAACCGCTTTGTCGACAACCGCGGCCCCGCCGCCTATGCCCTGCTGCTCAAGGAGATCTCCGACAGCCGGGTGGAGGACAACGACTTTGCCGGCAACACGGTGGGGCTCTACCTCGAGAACTCCAACCGGAACCAGATCGTCGGCAACCGGTTCCGGGCCAACGGCCGGGCGATCCGGGTGCTTGCCAATGCGGTCGGCAACGAGTTCGTCGGCAACAGCTTCGTGCGGAACTCGTTTGATGTGACCACCAACAGTCGGAGCGCCACCAGCCGGTTCGACGGCAACTACTGGGACCAGTACCGGGGCTACGATCTCGACCGGGACGGGATTGGGGACGTTCCCTTCCGGCCGGTCCGGCTCTTCTCGCTGCTGGTGGAACAGAACGATCCCGCCCTGATCCTCCTCCGGAGCCCGTTCGTCGACCTGCTGGACGTGGCTGAGAGCGTCTTCCCGGTCCTCACCCCGGCGGCGCTCGCCGACGGGCGCCCCCTGATGGCGGCACCGCGGTGAGCGACACCCCAATGCTTCCAGCCGTGATGGTCGAACCGACCAGGGCGCCAACCCTCGAAGTGCGCGGGCTCCACAAGCGGTTCGGCCGGCTCGAGGTGCTCCGGGGGATCGATCTCGCCTTCGCCCCGGGGCGGGTCACCGCGGTGGTCGGCCCCAATGCCGCCGGCAAGTCGACCCTCCTCAAATGTGCCCTCGGTCTGGTGCGCCCGGACCGGGGCGAGGTGCGGTTCGAGGGGGTGCCCGTCACCGGGCAGCATGACTACCGGCGGGCGATCGGCTTCATGCCTCAGCGGGCCGCCTTTCCCGAGAACCTGACCGGTCGGGAGGTGCTGGGACTGGTTCACGGTCTCCATTCCAACGCCGGCGAGCAGGACGAGGATCTGCTGCACCGGTTCGGCCTCGAGTCCCAACTCGACAAGCCGGTGCGGACCCTCTCCGGCGGGACTCGGCAGAAGCTCAACGCGGTGGTCGCGTTTCTGTTCCGGCCGCGGCTGATCATCCTCGACGAGCCGACCGCCGGACTCGATCCGCTGGCCAGCAGCATCCTCAAGGAAAAGCTTGCCGAGCTGGTCGACCGGGGGGTGACCGTGGTGCTCACCTCGCACGTGATGAGCGAGATCGAAGAGCTGGCCGAAACGGTGGTGTTCATCGTGGACGGCCAGGCGCACTTCAATGGCAGCATGGAGTCGCTCCGCCGGCTCACCGGGGAACAGCGGCTCGAACGGGCGGTGGCTCGGCTGATGCGGGCGAGGGTGGCATGAGGACCGCCGCCCGGATTCTGGGCTACGAAATCCGGAACCTGATCCGGAGCCGCTGGGTGCTGGCCTACGCGCTGATCTTCCTGGCGCTGACCGACGCCCTCTTCCGATTCGGCGGCACCAGCGATCGGGTGATCATGAGCCTCACCAACGTGGTGTTGCTGCTGATCCCGCTGGTGAGTGTCGTGCTGGGCACCATGCACCTCTACCACGCCCGGGAGTTCATCGAGCTGCTGCTGGCCCAGCCGGTGGGACGTCGCACCCTCTTTGCCGGACTGTATGGCGGCCTCGCCCTGCCGCTGGCCGCGGCCTTCGTGGTGGGCGCCGGGCTTCCCTTCCTCTACACCGGCGCGGTGGCCAGCGACCCCGGCGCGCTGCTGGTTCTGCTGGGGACCGGGACCCTGCTGACCCTGACGTTCACTGCGCTGGCGTTCCTGGTGGCCCTGAGATTTCAGGACCGGGCGGTCGGGCTGGGTGTCGCGATCGTCCTGTGGCTCGGTCTGGCGGTGCTGTTCGATGGGGTGATTCTGCTCGGGATCGCACTCCTGGGGAACTGGCCGCTGGAGCGCCCGGTCCTGATCGCTACCCTGCTCAATCCGGTGGACATCGGGCGGGTGCTGTTGCTGATGCAGTTCGACCTGTCGGCCCTGAGCGGCTACACGGGGGCGGTCTTCGAACGATTCTTCGGGACCGGCCTCGGCCGCACCGTGGCCATCACCGCGCTCCTGGGCTGGACCCTCGTTCC
>CAYINH010000448.1:0-2078 GCA_964364615.1 uncultured Gemmatimonadaceae bacterium | reverse complement strand
CCTCGGTGGCATGGGCGGTGTGTCCCTCCTGCCAGAGAAACTCGGTGGTCCGGAGGAACAACCGGGTCCGCAACTCCCATCGCACCACGTTGCACCACTGGTTCACCAGCAGCGGCAGGTCGCGCCAGCTCTGGATCCACTTGGAAAACATCGCGTAGATGATGGTCTCCGAGGTGGGCCGAATGACCAGGGGTTCCTCCAGCACCTTGCCCCCGCCAATGGTGACCACCGCGGTCTCCGGGGCGAAACCCTCGACGTGTTCGGCCTCGCGCGCCAGGAAGCTCTGCGGGATGAAGAGCGGGAAGTAGGCGTTCTGGTGACCGGTGTCCTTGAACATCCGATCGAGCGCCTGCTGCATCTGTTCCCAGATCGCGTACCCGTTGGGGCGGATCACCATGCAGCCGCGGACCGGGCTGTAGTCGGCCAGTTCCGCGCGGGCAATCAGTTCGTTGTACCAGGCGCTGAAGTCCTGGGCTCGGGGGGTCAGGGCTTTCGAGTCGGCCATCAGGTTGTCGCCGGGGAAGAAGTCAGGGAAGAGAGGGCCGCCGTTACCGTGGCCACGACGTCACCGCGAGGCACCGCGCGTTGGCTCCCGGTGCCGAGGGTCTTGAGCAGCACCTCACCCCGGGCTCGGTCGTCTGGCCCGACCACCACGGCCAGCCGGGCGCGGCGGGCGTCGGCCAGCTTGAGCTGCTTGCCGAGCGCAGTCAACGTCAGCGGATACTCGACCCGGCACCCGGCCTCCCGAAGCTGGTGGGCGATGGCCAGGACCTCGGTGAGATCCTCCGGGGTCACGGCCGCCACGAACACATCCAGTACCGACACGGCCTCGGGCAGGAGCTGCTTTTCGCGCAGCAGCTCGGTCAGCACGACATCGCCCATCCCGAAGCCAAGGGCGGGCATCGGGTCGCCTCCCAGCGATTCGAGGAGGGTGTCGTACCGCCCGCCCCCGCAGATGGCGCGCAGGTTGAAGCCGGCATCGAACAACTCGAAGACCGTCCCGGTGTAGTACGCCAGCCCCCGGACAATGGTCAGATCCAGATCGGCAAAGCCGCCGAGACCCATGGCATCGAGCGCCCCGAACACCTCGCGCAGCGGAGCGCCGGTCCTGGCGGCCGCCGGGAAGGCGGCTTCCAGCGCCTCCCAGCTCTCCAGATCGCGGATACCCTCCAGCCGCTCCAGCGCAGGCTCCGGAACTCCAGCCGTCGAGAGCGCGTTCCGGATCTCGCCGTATTCACCGCGCCCCAGTTTGTCGAGCAGCTGGTAGGCCTGTCGATGGTGGGCGGCCCCGAGTCCCACCTCCTTGAGAATCGCGTTGAGCAACCGGCGATCGGAGATTCGGACCCGGACGTCCTTCTCAGTCAGGCCCAGGGCGCGCATGATGTCGATTGCCAGGGCAATGATCTCGGCATCCCCCGCCGGGCCCGGCTCGCCGATCAGATCGCAGTTGAGCTGGAAGTGTTCCCGGAGCCGGCCCCGCTGCTGCCGTTCGTACCGGAACAGCTGCGGCATCGAGAACCAGCGGATCGGCTTCTTCAGCGCCCGGGCATGGGCCCCGACCATCCGGGCCAGGGTGGGGGTCATTTCGGGCCGGAGCGCGACCTCCCGCCCCCCCTTGTCGGTGAAGGCGTAGAGCTGACCGACGATCTCATCCCCGCTCTTGGCGGTATAGAGGTCGAGCGGCTCGAGCGGAGGGCCGTCGTACTCCTCGAAGGCGTACCGGAGGGCTACCCGCCGCCAGGTGTCGAGCACGTGGCGATGATGGGCAAACTCCTCGGGGTAGAACTCCCGAAACCCCGGCAGGGCCTGGTGTTGCATCGGGGAAAGATAATCGCCGGAGGCCCCCCTTGCCCCCTTCAGATCGGGGCGAGCCCCAGCGCCTCCATCACATCGCCCACCGTGTGGAACGACCCGGTCACCAGGACGGTGCCGGCCCCTTCCTGTACTTCGCGGAGGGCCTTGAGAAAATCGGGTTCCAGATGCCAGCTGGCCGTGGCCGGAGGCCGCCTCGGGTCGGAGAGCCACTGCTCCAGCCAGGCAAGATCCCAGCGTCTGGTGTCGGCCGACGGGGCGATGGT
>CAYINH010000447.1:0-2084 GCA_964364615.1 uncultured Gemmatimonadaceae bacterium | reverse complement strand
GTGGAGCGGCTGGTCGCCCCGGCCCTCCGGCAGCGGCCTCTCGCGGTGGCCCCGCCCGGGGCCGACCGGGCCACCGTGCTGGCCCTCTCCCCGGAGGCCGAAACCGCCGGAATCACCCGAGGGATGGCGGTGCGACTGGCCCGGAAGATCTGCCCTGACCTGATCCTCCTCCCGCCCAATCCCCGGCTCTACGCTCGCGCCTCCCGGGCGCTCCACGAAGTCCTCCAGCGCTACGCCCCGGTCATCGAGCCCCGCTGGTATGGCCACGCCTTCCTCGACGTGAGCGGCACCGAACGGCTGTTCGGTCCCCCCGCCGACCTGGCCCACCGGATTCGACGGGAAGCCCTCCAGCGGCTCCGGCTGCCGCTCAACGTGGGGGTCGCCTCCAACAAGCTGGTGAGCGAAGCCGCCACCCGGGTGGGGCGCGCCGAGAGCCTCCCCGACAACAACCTCTGGCCGCTGAGTGTCCCCCACGGTGACGAGGCCCTGTTCCTGGCCCCCCGCCTGATCCAGGTCCTCCCCGAAGTGCCGGACCCGATCCGCCGTCGACTCGACGACTACCAGCTCGACCTGATCGGACTGGTGGCCGCCATCTCCGAACCCGACCTCTGTGCCGTCTTCGGCTCGGCCGGCCGCGCCCTCCGGGCCGGGGCCTGCGGGATCGATCCTCGGCCGGTGCTCCCTCCCGAGGTCCAGGCCGAGTTCCGGATCGGGCACACCCTGGCCACCGACACCAACGACCTGGGGGTGCTGCATGCCCTGCTGCGACGATTCGCCGAACGGCTGGGACGCCGGCTCCGCCATCGGGGACTGGCGGCTTGCCGGGTGTCGGTCACCATCGATTACGTGGATTACACCAGCAACCACCGGGGGGTGCGGGTCCCCGAGGCGGCGCTCGACCTGGAGCTGTGGGACGCCGCCCGCAGGGCCCTGACCCTGGCCCTGGGAAAGCGGCTGGCGGTCCGGCGCCTGACCCTGACCGCCGACCAGCCGATCGAAGCCAATCTCCAACTCGACCTCTGGGCTCCTCCCATCCCGACGCGGGCAACCAGGCTGCAGGAGGCGATTGACCGATTTCCGGCCAAGAAGGTACATTAGGTGAGCGATTCCTGCTTGCTCGACCACTGGCTGCGGGCTATCTTTGCTTCGCGATTTCCCGCGCACAGGGCGCGGTCAGTTCCAGGGACGCTCAGGGGCTCGGCGGACTGAGTCCTTTTTTCGTTCCGGTCGCAACGCTTGAGTCCTTCTGGGATGGAGCGGGAACGGCCCTGCCGTGAGGGACACCGGTTCACGGCATCAATGCGGACGGGGAAAGCTCTGCTCAGCCGCCGCAACATACCCAGGAGCAGTACATGCGTACGACCGGCACCGTGAAGTGGTTCAACGACGCGAAGGGCTTTGGCTTCATCACCCCCGAGGGCGGCGAGAAGGACTGCTTCGTCCACCACTCGGCCATCACCGGTCAGGGCTTCAAGACCCTCGCCGAGGGTGAACGGGTGGAGTTTGACATCGTAGCAGGCCAGAAGGGCCCCGCTGCGTCGAACGTCGTCAAGCTCGCGTAGCAAGGTGCACAGGGACTGGCCCGGCGTTCTGCCGGGCCGGCACCCTCCCCTCAACCAGTGTTTGTGGCGCCCGCCAGAGAAGAGTAGCGTAGATGATCGAAGTAACCGTCGGTGAAAACGACCGCCTCGAAGGGGCCCTCAAGGCCTTCAAGCGGAAGGTCGCCAAGTCGGGAATCCTCAAGGACCTGCGTCGCAAGCGTCACTACGTGAAGCCCAGCGAAGCTCGGCAGCTCAAGGCCGCGGCGGCACGTCGGCGCCAGCGCCGGACTCCGAAGCCCAAGGGTCCGAAGCGCGGCGCCTGAGTCCGTGAAACAGCCGCCGCCCGGCGGCTGTGACATTGATATTCCGGCACATCGTCACCACTCCAGAATGAGTTTTCCGAACGTCGCGTTGCCCTCCATGGCGCGATGGGCGTCGGCGATCCGCTCCATCGGATAGACCGCCTCCACCACCGGCCGCAGCGCCGGCGGATTGCCAGCCCCTTCGAACCCCGCCAGCACCTGCTCGGCAAAGGCCCGCACC
>CAYINH010000446.1:0-2090 GCA_964364615.1 uncultured Gemmatimonadaceae bacterium | reverse complement strand
GGTCGGCGTGCGCAGCTACCGCTGGCCGGCGTTCAACGTCGCGGATTCCGCCATCACCGTCGGCGCGATCGCCCTCGCCGTCTCGCTCTGGCTCGAAGGACGCGCCCACGGCGGAGGACCGGCGAAGGAGGCCGGGCCCGCTACGTCGTGTATGGACCAGCGATTCCGCCGGACGGAAGCTCCTCGCCCCGGATCGCCGACGGTGTGGTGCAGGGCTACTCGTACAACGGGACCCTCGCCCCACCGTGGACCACCTTCTATGGCATCTATGACCGGTACTCCGCCTTCGGACCGGGGACCGACTGGGAACTGCCGTACCGGTGGCGGACTCCGCCGGTGGGCCTCGATCTCGGCACCCCGCTCAACTTCGTCTCCACCGCGGACAGCTACGGCGGGAACTCGGGCTCCCCGGCGGTGACCCGCGACCTGCGGCTGGTGGGGCTCAACTTCGACCGGAACATCAACGCCCTGGTGCGGGACTATCTGTATCTGCCGGAGCGGGGCCGCAATGTGATGGTGGATGCCCGGGCCATCGAGGCCGCGCTCGACGTGGTCTACGATCTCGACCGGGTGGTGCTGGAGCTCCGGACCGGGCGGCTGGTGGCAACCGAGGCGGAGGCCGACCGGATTCCCTGATCCGGCGGGCTACGGGGCGGCCAGCCGCATCAACTGCCCGGTGAGCCAGCCCCAACTCCCGGCCGATTCCCCGGAGTGTCCCCACCCGATTCCCCGCCTGCGGGTATATTCAGAGGTTCTGTCGAGACTACAGGGTTCAGCCCGCGAGGGGTCTGCGTCCATCATTTGCACCCGACCACATCCGAGTTGCCGTGCGACCACTGTTTCTTTTCCTGCCCCTGCTGGCGCTTGCTGCCTGCCAATCCGATCCCGCGGGCCTGATGCCCGTTGCCGACGCTCAGGCGAGCAGGAACGCCGCGCCGGACTCCCTAGAGCGTTACATCGTGGTATTCAGGAACACGGCACTGACGTGCCGGCCCTGGCCGAGGCTCTGGTGCGGACGCACCATGGCGTCCTCGAGCACACCTATGTCCGGGCGATCCATGGCTTCGCCGCGGCGCTGCCCACCTCGGAGATCGCTGCACTAGGCCGTCACCCCGACGTGACAAGCATTGAGCGGGACCAGGTCATGCGCATTTCCGGCACCCAGAGTCCGGCCCCTTGGGGGTTGGATCGAATCGACCAGGCCGCTTTGCCGCTGAGCAATTCCTACAGCTTCGGAGCCACTGGTGCCGGGGTCCGGATGTACATCCTCGACACAGGGTTGCGGACCACCCACGTCGACTTCGGGGGCCGGGGCACGGGGGGGTTCACCGCAATCAACGACGGCATCGGCACGGGTGATTGCAACGGCCATGGCACCCACGTGGCCGGCACCGCAGGCGGATCGACCTGGGGGGTGGCCAAGCAGGTCACGGTGATTGCGGTGCGGCTTCTGGGGTGCGACGGAACGGGATTCACCTCCGGGGTCATCGCCGGTGTAGACTGGGTGACCACCAACGCGGTGAGGCCAGCGGTCGCCAACATGAGCTTGGGCGGCGGGATCTCCTCCGCTCTCGACCAGGCCGTCCAGACCTCGATCGACGCCGGGATCACCTACGCGATCGCTGCCGGCAACGACAACACCAATGCCTGCAATCAGTCTCCTGCCAGGCTCCCGGCGGCCATCACGGTGGGGGCTACGACCAGCAGCGACAGCCGGGCGTCGTATTCCAACTTCGGCAGCTGCCTCGACCTGTTCGCCCCGGGCTCGGGGATCACCTCGGCCTACAATTCGAGCGACAACGCGACCGCCATCCTGAGTGGCACGTCGATGGCTTCGCCCCACGCAGCCGGTGCGGCGGCGCTCTATCTTGAGACCGACCCGACGGCATCGCCGGCGACGGTGGCAGCCGCGCTGACCGCCGGGGCCGTGACCGGTGTGGTGAGCGGAGCCGGAACCGGGTCGCCCAACAAGCTGCTCAACATCTCCTTCATCGGCCTGCCACCGCCGGTCGACTACCCACCGGTGGCGAGCTTTACCTGGAGCTGTCCCGGGCTCACCTGCACCCTCAACGCCTCGGGTTCAAGCGACG
>CAYINH010000445.1:0-2091 GCA_964364615.1 uncultured Gemmatimonadaceae bacterium | reverse complement strand
GCGGGACGCGCTGGAGCGGTTCCGGGCCATGGCTCCCGGCGTCGCGGCCGACGGGGAACTGCAGGTGGATGCGGCGCTGGTGCCGGAAGTGGCTCGCCGCAAGGCCCCGGGGTCGGTGGTCGCTGGCGCGGCCAATGTGCTGGTCTTTCCCAACCTCGATGCCGGTAACATCGGCTACAAGCTGGTGGAGCGGCTGGCGGGGGCCACGGCCACCGGGCCGGTGTTCCAGGGATTGTCCCGTCCGATGTCGGATCTGTCGCGCGGTGCGACCGCAGATGATATTGTGGATAGCGCCGCCATCGCGGCACTTCAGGCCCAGGCCAGGTAACTCCCAGGGGGTGTGATGGGATTGACTACGACGACCAGTGGCGAGATCACCGTGGTGCGGGTTGACGGCCAGCTCACGGTCGGCAATCGCCAGGATCTCAAGACCACCATCCAGCACGCGGCCGACGGGGGGGCTCGCAAATTCCTGCTTGACTGCTCCGCCACGGGGTACATCGACTCCTCCGGCCTGGGGGCGCTGGTCACCATCGCCAAGCGGGTGCGGGAAGTTGGTGGCCAGGTCAGGCTGGCGGGCCTCAACGACGACCTGCGATCGCTGTTCGAGCTGACCAAACTCGACACCCTGTTCGCGATCTATCCGGACCCCGCCCAGGCCCTGGACGGCTTCTAGAGTCCGGATGGCGGGGGTGCCCCAACTGCGGATTGAGCGATTCCCCGGCCGCCCGGCCGATGGGGTCGAGGAGGTGCTGTTCCTCCGGGTGCCCAGCGATCCAGGTCTCATCGATCCTGCGGTCGAACTGCTGATCTCTGCCTGCGGCGAACGGGGCAGGATCGGCCGCCAGAGTCAGTTCCGGCTTCGGGTCTCCATCGCCGAGGCCATTTCCAACGCGATCGAGTGCGGCAACCAGTGCGATCCGACAAAGCAGGTGGCGGTCCAGGCCGACCTGCTGACCGACTGGATCCGGATCGCGGTCACCGATGAAGGGACCGGCTTTGATCCCGCCGAGGTACCTGACCCCACCACCCCGGAGCGGCTGGAAAACCCGTGTGGGCGTGGACTCCTCATTATCCGTCACCTGGCGGAACGGGTCGGCTTCAATGACAAGGGGAACACGATCTGGATGACATTGCCACGCAGGTAAGGAAGCTGGCACCGGTGCTGGAGCTGATTGGGACCCTCACCAAGTCCCGGCTTCGGCTCTGGCACGCCACCGCCGATCAGGTAAGCCTGGTCGGCGGAGACGATCCCGGCTGGCAGCCCGGTCTGCCGTTCGTCGAGGGCGTTGGCCCGACGGGTGGAGGCGACGCCTGGTTTACCCCGGTCCCCGATTGCGATGGGCTGTGGCTGGAGATCGCCGGCAATGGCGTGGTGTTTACCGCCACCCCCCGGGCGGCGCTGGCCGCCCCGCTCCTGGAACGACTGCTCTCATCCGAGCGGGATGCCACTCGTCTCTGGGAAGAACTCACCGTCCGGTACTCGGAGATTGACCTGCTGTACGCCATCAGCGAGATCCTCGGCCACACGGTCCATCTGGAGGAGGCGGCCAAGACCATCATCCGTCAGGTCAGTCGGGTGGTCGGGGCCCGACGGGCATCCATCATGGTGGCCGACGACGAGGCTGGGTTGCTTCGGGTGGTGGCCGCCCAGGGGTTCGATCGGGTGCAGGCGCCGCCCGTCGGCGTCGATGACCCGCACTCGATCGCCGCACGGGTCTATCGTGAACAGCGGGTGATTGCCGGCGAGATCGGGGGAGGGCGGGGCAGGGGACCTCAGCCCAATTATCGCGGTGACGCCTATCTCTCGGTCCCGATCTGCTATGCGGCCCCGGGGACCACGGCGTGTTGCATCGGTGTCATCAACCTGACCGATTCGATCGACGGAGATCGCTTTACCTCTCGCGACCGGAAGCTGGTAACTGCCGTGGCCAGCCAGATCGGTGCGGCGATCGAAAACGCCCGACTCGCCACCAGGGAGCGGGAACAGCAACGGCTGGAAGACGAGCTGGCCCTGGCCCACGATCTCCAGCTCAAGCTGATGCCGGATCCGGCGGTCCTCCAGGGGGAAGCCGAGGTGGCCGTCCGGTG
>CAYINH010000444.1:0-2101 GCA_964364615.1 uncultured Gemmatimonadaceae bacterium | reverse complement strand
TGATTGCTGTCGAACAACCAGCGGTCATCGAACTCCCGGGCCATGTTGTGATTGTACACCACAAAGAGGGCCCCGAGCGGATCGAAAGTCCAGCGGAGCCGGCTATTGCTTCCCAAACTCCGACTCTCGGTGTCGTATTGCAGGAAACTCGAGAACACCAGATCGGGAGACACATTGACGTTGAACCGCCCACCCACCAGATCCTCGGTGAACTCCCCGCCGCTCAAGCTGCCGACGTTGCGCTCGGCGTTCAACTCGACAACGAACGACCCGCTCAGCCGGACGGTGGCTTCCGCTTCGATCGTGTGCAGCGTGCCGTCGTAGAACCCGCCAAACCACCAGGTCAGCTGCCCTGACACCGGGCGCTTGCTGGCGGTTTCGAGTTCCAGCCGCCAGCGGGTGTAACGGTATGCCCCCGGGGCGATCGTCACCAGGTCGGTCACCTCGAACGGTTCGTCGAGACGCTCTCCCTGGGGAACCCAGTTGAACTCGAACCGGTCCCCGCTTTCCAGTTGACAGTTCACCGGCGCGGTGAAGAACCGATAGCTCTCCCAGTCCCAGGACTGACCGCCCGTCCAGCTGGGACGAACCTCCAGGAAGCACTGCCGGAAGCCGTACCTCCCGATCCTGGGCTGGAAACTGAACCCACCATTGACGGAGTTGATCCCTCGGCGGGGCACAAATCCCATCGAGGGGTCGAACCCATCACCGATATGGTTGTAGGTCAGCGCCATGTCCCAGAGGTCGTTGGGATAGTCGATTTTGAATCCGGCGGCGAGGCGGTCGCCGTCGAGACCTTCCCGCCCGGTTATCACACCATAGGCCCCAACCAGGAAGTTCTTGTCACCGCCGAGTCGTGAGGTCTGGAGCGTCAAGTCCACCCCACCGGTCCAGCTGTCGGCGCGGCCGAGCGGATCCCCTGCGGTGGCCAGAACACCGACCGACGATTCCCCGAGCACATTCTGCTTGAGCCGGAGCACTGCCATGGTCTCGTCGGACGCGACACCGTCCACCGAGCCGGTCCGGACGGCCAGCGCGCCAATGCTAGTATTGCCGACTTGGCCATTGAGCTTGCCGCCCGCCTGGAGCGGGACTTGCTGACCCCCGACCAGGCCAATTCGCCGACTGAAGAATGGCAGGATCTGGTTCCCGCCAAACGAACCCTGCAGACCAAGGCCGAACTCGAACACGTCGGCGCCTTCGAGGAAGAAACTTCGCTTCTCAGGAAACAAGACCGGAAAGCGGGTGAGGTTGGTGCGCCGGGTATCCACTTCCGTTTCGGCGAAATCGGTGTTGATCGTGAGTGAGGCGAGCGTCCCGCCGGCAATCCGCTGGGTCAGGTCGAGGCTCGGGTGGAAGGTGCCCTCAATGTCCGTCGATTCGCTGTTCTCTCCTCCCACGGTCAGGGACGGGCGCACCGCCAGCCCGACCCCGAGTGAGAAGACCGGGAGATCGGTCAACACCCCGGCCCGACTGGTCTGGCCCAGTTCGATGTCCGGGGTGGGACTGACCCATCGGTTGGTTTCCTGCAACCGCTGGATCCGGCGCTCGATGTTGAACCCCCAGCTGGTGAGGTCCCGGCGGTAGATCAGGCTCTTGAGTGGAATCCGGATTTCGACGGACCAGCCATCGGGCCGGCGGTCGGTTCGCGCCTCCCAGATCCCGTCCCACGCCGAGTTGGTGCCTTCGCCCCGATTGGAGACCAGGCCGTCAAACCGTGCCCCATTCGGATTGACCGCGAAGAGGTAGCCGGTCCGCCCATCGCGAAAGGTGTCGAACACCAACCGGATGTTGTCCTCGTCCTCAAGGTCCGAATCCACGGCCTTGGAAAAGCTCACGATCCGCTCGGGCGAGGGATCGTACGCCATCACCCCTATGACAATCTCGGAGGAACTGGCCAGGACCCGAACGACGGTCGCCCCGGTCGGCATGGCACCTTCGACCGGGACCACCTGGCGCAGCGGGGAGAGCGAATCCGCCTCGCGCCAGGCCGGTTCATCCAGCCGTCCGTCGAGGTGGATCCCCACGGCCCGGCCGGCGCGGAGGGTGGGTGTCGCGGCCTGCTGGGCCTCCGCGAGGGCTGGGGACAGGGTGAGGAGCA
>CAYINH010000443.1:0-2111 GCA_964364615.1 uncultured Gemmatimonadaceae bacterium | reverse complement strand
GGGGAGAAGACCCAGCAGCCGGTGGTTGAATTGTACCGCCGGCAGGTGTTCGAACAGGTTGCGGTACCAGGGGTTCATCTGGAGGTAGCCGAGGGGGACCACTCGCCCCCCCATCAGGGGAAAGGTGTTGTACGCCTTCCCCGCATCCAGCCCGGCCACGAACGCTCCGGCGATCACGGTGATGAAGACCAGCGTGGCAAACCCCACCGCCATTCCGGTTCCCGGCCCTCCCATCCCCCGACGACCGCCTCGATCCAGCAGATCGGCCGAGGTCCACACCGTGATCCCGAAGATGACCAGGGCCAGCCCGAGGTGGGCCGCCAGCCGGTACGGGCTGACGTCGGTGCGGTCTGCCAATCCACTCTGGACCATGTACCAGCCCATGAACCCCTGCATTCCCAGCAGGACCAGCAGGACCCAGAGTCGCCCGCGCAGGTCAGCCGGAATCCGTTTCCGGAACAGGAAGACGAAGAACGGGATCGCGAAAGCGACGCCGACCAGGCGGGCCCAGAGCCGGTGAACATACTCCACCAGAAAGATCTGCTTGAACCCCGCCAGGTCCATCCCCGAGTTGATCTCCTGGTACTCGGGGATCTGGCGGTACTTGGCGAACTCCGCCTCCCACTCGGCGGCGTTGAGCGGCGGCAGCACTCCGGACACCGGCTTCCATTCGGTGATCGACAGGCCGGACTCGGTCAGCCGGGTCACTCCCCCGATCACCACGGTGAGCAGCACCATCCCGGCCCAGATCGCCAGCCAGATGCCGACCGGCCTGGAGGGCGGAACCGCCACGCTCATGGCTGGCGGGCCGGGGCCAGCCGGAACGTCAGATCCCGGGTGCTGGCGTGGAGCAGGGACATTGGTCTCACTTCATGGAATTGTGACGGAACTTCAAAATAGCCACCCGCGTCATGTTGCCGCCGGCTTGCTGGTGTTGCTCCCGCTGACCCTGCCGGTCGAAGCCCAGATTCCCGACAGGTTCACCAATCTCAAGGTGCTCCCAGCCGATATCACGCGCGGCGACCTGATCGGGACGATGCGGGGGTAGGCAATCCCCAGATCCTGCGGATGCTCCAGCGGCTCCAGGGAACCCGACCGTGACCGCTCCGCTACAGGCAGGGGCCCGGGGCCAGGTTCAGCCTCCGGGTCCTTCCCCCTCCAGGACCGGCCCACCGACCCACCCGGAGACGATCCTGGCCGACCGGAACAGGTCATCGGCGGCCTGCAACAGCTTGCCCCGGAGTTGGGGCGGGAGGTCGGTCCGGCTCGTCAGGAAGCCGGCCACCAGGTCGGCCACCATGCCGGACTGGTGACCATCCAGCAGACTGTTGAGCCAACCGAGCGGGAAGAAGATGTCCCCGGTTCGCTGAATCTCTTCCAGCAGGGCCAGCCCGGGAGCGAGGTAGTGCTCCGCCTCCCCGGCGTGGAGCGGGTGGTTCAGATTCCGCAGCGCGTCGAGGGCCCAAGACTCCCGACGCCGATTCTCCACCCGGCCGAGGCTGGCGAAGACCGAATCGCGAACGGTCGGGCTGGCACTGAGCGAGGGACGGACGAACTGGAATCGGGCGCGCCGATCCGGGTTGGTGAGCTTCGCGGCCTGGGCGTCGAGCATCGCCTCGGTTTCCGGAACGTCGCGAATGGCCAACGCCTCGGCCAAGGCGATGTACTGCGGTTCCGCCAACGGCAGCCCCGGCACCTTCTCGTCTCCCCGCCAGATCCGGTAGAGCCGCCGGGTCCCCTCGGGAGTCAAGGTGACCGAGACGAGGCTCCCCCACCACGCTCCCTTCCGACTGGCCCCCTCGGCCCGGCCCAATCCTCGCCAGAGCGCCGCTTCCACCCGGGGTGCCACCGCCAGTCGCGCCGGAGCCGACAGCAAGCGCCAGTAGGTCGTCGTCAACCGGCCGAGGACGTCCTGGGTCACCAGATCATCGGTCTCTGACTCCAGGGCCCGGAGGGACAGGTCGAGAAATGCTCCGGGTGGGGTTCGACCGTCGAGCACACTCTCCCAGAGGGCCAGCCAGCCGCTGCTCCGGATCACCGGGTCAGCGACCTCCGGCAGCTGTTCCATGAGCCCCATCCGGCTGGCGGAATCGAGCACGAACCGGCCGTAG
>CAYINH010000442.1:0-2134 GCA_964364615.1 uncultured Gemmatimonadaceae bacterium | reverse complement strand
GGCTGGAAGCGCGAGCACGCCGCGCAGCCACAGAGCCTGCTTGAGTGGCACCGCAAGGCCGATCCCGATCACTCCGAAGAGGTCGGAGTAGCTGTAGCGGCTATAGTCCTCGCCCGCCTCGGCTACGGAATCGAAGCGAACCCGTTCGCGATGGATCGCTGCGGAGAGCACTGGCGCCACGCCTACGGAGGAAACGCCGGGAACCTGCCATCGTTGACTTGCGGTCAAGCCGAGACTGATTGCCGTGGCCCGCGCCCCGTCTCTCCGAGTCCACTGGGCACCGAATATTGGGCAGAGCCGGAACGCGAAGGGAGTGGCAGCTTCCCGGCCCAAGGCCACGCTCGCTCCATTTCGGTAGTCCCAGCCAAGCCCCGCACGCTGTACCAGCCATGCTGCCGAGAAGCGGACGTAGGCGGGTCCGAGCCGAACGCCGGGAGAGAGGCCGAGAGTTCTCTCTTCGGAAGAACTGGAGGCGGAACCTGACAGGGAAAACTGGCGGGAAGGTTGGCCGGCACAGCTTTGAGCGTGGAGAAAGTGCCCGCCATCGACCTGGGCGACCGTGGCGAGCAGGCACCAGATCCAAGTCGTGTCCCGGTGTCGGCCGCGGCCTGATGACATGCCTACCAGACTAGGGCTTCCCGATGCCCGAGTCAAGTAACCAGCTCACTCCCGGATCAAGGGCGTAATGCGCCAAGATGAGCCGCTCAGCTGCCTGTCGGTAGGTGTCGGAATGCGATTGTGACCACTCGTCGCTCATCGGGGTGTTGCGGCGAATCGGAATCCTCGGCAAGACACCGACCATTTCCAGCGACGGGCGTCTCAACGAAGGGTCTGGGAGGAGCTACGATGGGTCGCAATCGCTGGGGGGGTTACGAGGTGCCGGATTCGATGGGTGGTTTCGTGACGTCCTTTGTCCTGCCCCAGATGATGGCCAGCAGCACCGCCCCCACCGAAATCCCCATGTCGGCCACGTTGAAGGTCCAGAACCGGGTGGCCCCGATCCCGACATCGATGAAGTCCACCACGCCCTGGGACCAGCGGACCCGGTCGATCAGGTTCCCGATTGCCCCGCTGGTGATGAAGCCGAGCAGCAGAATCTGGAGTCGATGCTCGGCGGCGGTGGCGCGATAGAGCCGCCAGAGGATCACCAGCATCCCCACTCCGACCAGCGTCAGCACGGGCCGCGACCATTCCCCGAGGTGGAAGCCCATCGCCGCCCCGCGGTTGAACGCCAGGGACCACCGGAGCCAGTCACCCACGACCTCCTGAGGCAGACCCGGCGTCAGCGCCCCAAGGGCCCACCGCTTGGTGACGATATCAAGGGCCAGCCAGCCGACGACCACCGGCCAGTAGAGACGGGTCTTGGAGGAGAGTTCGGGCATGGGCCGGAAGAAAACCCCGGCCCGGTCCATGCGAAAGCGGCCCCCATCCAGGCGGGCCGCTCGCGTGAGATTCCGCTGCTACCGGGCCGGCGGCAGGGAGGCCACCACCCCGGCGTGATCCGACGGCCAGATGAGCCCGAAGGGTCCTGCGACCCGGTCGCCGGGCTCCTCACCGATGATCTCCGCCCGGGCGCCGCCAACCAGCTTTCCGCTGCCGGTCGTGAAGCCACCCCTGACCATCACGTAATCGATCCGCTGGTTCAGGGTGGCGGTCGGGTTGGACAGATCGGCCGCATGGCAGCAGGTGTAGCCCGGCTGACCAGGCGCCACGCTGGCCCACACGTCGAGCAGGCCGCCGCCCGTCAGAATCCCGTGCATCGGCGAGCCCGGCCCATCGTTCAGGTCACCCATCAGGATGACGGCGTGGCCGGACGGCAGCAGTCCGACCAGCTCCGCGGCCTGCGCCTGCCGGATCAACCCCGGTCCACCCTGGCCCGACTCGAGGTGGGTACTCACCACGCTCATGGTCTTCCCGGCAATCCGGAGATCGGCCCGGACCCATCCCCGCTTGATGGTGGTGACGAACCCGAGCGGCAGGTCGGTCGTGTAGTTCCCGCTCGAGGTGCTCAGGATCTGCGCCCCCCCCGCGATCAGGAGCACGTCCTTGTCCACCAGCCGGGCGCCGAACGGCAGGGTGAGGTCGATGTTGGTGACCTCGGCCGCCACCGTGTAGTTGAGACCGCTCGCCGCCA
>CAYINH010000441.1:0-2134 GCA_964364615.1 uncultured Gemmatimonadaceae bacterium | reverse complement strand
TGTGCCGATGAGGCCCGGGTTCCCGGTGGCTCGGCGCTGGTGGTGGACCGGGAGATCTTCAGCGCCCTGGTCCACCAGCGACTCACCGGCCACCCGGCCATCGAGGTGGTCCGCGAGGAGATCACCGAGATTCCGGCGCCGGCGGTCATCGCCACCGGACCCCTCACCTCGGACCGCCTGGCCACCGCGATCGCCGAGCGGCTGGGCACCGGGTCGCTCGCCTTCTTCGATGCCATCGCGCCGATCATCGCCGACGACTCGCTCGATCGGTCGGTGCTCTACGCCCTGAGCCGCTACGGCAAGGGGGAGGGCGACGACTACCTCAACGCCCCGATGACGGCCGAGCAGTACCAGGCGTTCATCACGGCGCTGCTGGTGGCCGATCAGTTCCAGGGCCACGCCTTCGACGAGGTGCCCTACTTCGAGGGGTGCCTGCCGGTGGAGGAAATGGCCACCCGGGGACCCGAGACCCTCCGGTTTGGGCCGATGAAGCCGGTGGGGCTTCCCGATCCCAGGACCGGGCGGGAGCCGCACGCCGTGGTGCAGCTCCGCCGCGAGGACCGGGCCGGCCAGATGTGGAACCTGGTCGGGTTCCAGACCCGGCTCCGGATTCCCGAGCAGCAGCGGGTCTTCCGGATGATCCCCGGCCTCGGGGAGGCGGAGTTTCTGCGGTACGGCAGCATTCACCGCAACTGCTACCTCAACAGCCCCGCCGCGCTGGGGGAAGGCCTGGCCACCCGGGATGGGGCCGGGGTCTTCTTTGCCGGCCAGATCACCGGGGTGGAGGGGTACACCGAATCGCTCGGCACCGGCCTCCTGGCCGGGATCAACCTGGCGCGATACCTGGAAGGGAAGCCCCTGGCGACTCCCCCGGTCACCACGATGCTCGGTGGCCTGCTGCGCTATCTGCGGGAGGCGGACCCGGCCCACTTCCAGCCGATGAACGCCAACTTCGGATTGCTCGATCCGTTGCCGGGGAAGCTGCGCAAGGCCGACAAGCGGGCCGCCCTGGCCGCCCGCGCCGGGACCGACTTCGAGCAATGGCTCGGTACCCTGTGAGCCAGCGACACGCCGACCGGCTGGTGGCGGACTTCCTCGACCATCTGGCCAAGGCCCGCGACCAGTCACCCCATACCGTGTCCGCCTACCGCCGCGACCTGGATGCCTTCATCGCCTTTGCCGGACGGTACTACGGCGACTGGGACTGGAAGCGGGTCGACCGGCTCGGGCTCCGCGGCTTCATGGGCGATTTCGAACGCCGGGGGATGTCCCGCCGGAGTGCCTCGCGGGCCCTGTCGGCGCTCCGGAGCTTCTACCGGTTTCTCGCGGTCCATCATGATTTCGAGCACAACCCGGTGCGGGCGGTGCGGACCCCGAAGCAGGAGAAGCGGTTGCCGGGTCACCTGCGCGGCGAGCAGACGGCGGCGCTGTTTCAACTGGTTGAGGCGGCGGCCGAGGCAGGGGAGTTCGAGGCGCTGCGGGATCTGGCAAGCCTGGAACTGTTCTACTCCAGCGGGATCCGGCTGGCCGAATTGGTCAGCCTCGACCTGGGGGGCCTGGACCTCCTCTCGGATCAGGTCAAGGTGATCGGCAAGGGCCGGAAGGAGCGGATCGTGCCGGTCGGATCGGCGGCGGTCAGGGCACTCCGCCGTTATCTTGCCGCCCGGGAGGTCCTGATGCGGAAGCCGGGCGCCGATCGGACGGCGGTGTTCGTCAACCGACGGGGCAGGCGGCTGGCGGCCAGCACGGTCCAGCGGCGGATCCGAAGGCTCTTTGCCCTCGCCGGGCTGGACGGGTTCCGGGTCCACTCGCTTCGGCATACCTTCGCCACCCACCTGATGGACGCGGGTGCCGACCTGCGAAGTGTGCAGGAGATGCTGGGCCATGCCTCGCTCACCACCACCCAGGTGTACACCCACACCTCGGTGGAACGGCTCAAGGAAGTCCACCGACGGGCCCACCCGCGGGGGGGATGACAATGACGTTTCACGGCACCACCATCATCGCCGTCCGGAAGGACGGGCGAGTGGCCCTCGGCGGCGACGGCCAGGTCACCATCGGCGACACGGTCGTCAAGTCCACGGCCAACAAGATCCGGACCCTCAAGGGGGGCCGGGTGCTGGCGGGGTTTGCC
>CAYINH010000440.1:0-2144 GCA_964364615.1 uncultured Gemmatimonadaceae bacterium | reverse complement strand
TTTCTATTCGCCGCTGAGCCCCTTCCACAGGGATCTCAGAATCCCACCGCCCTTCTTGGGCTCGGTGGTCTCTGTCACCGGTTGGGCCGGAGGCGGGGTGGCGGCGGGCTCGGCGGCGCGCGGGGGTGCCGGCGCGGGCGTCGCTTCCTTGGCCGGCGGAGCCGGCTTCGGGATCGCTGCCTCGGGGTCGATCTCGTCCGTCTTGATGACGGTCCGGCCGTCGATGACGGGGGACGGGAGAGAGGCTGCGACCACCGGGTCGCGCTTGCGCCCGATCTGCGTCGGCTCCAGGGGAGCCTTGCGGGTCAGGCCCGGGGGGTCGGCGGGGGTGCGGGGGTCGTTCATCCGAACCACCCGCTTCGTCGAGTCGGGGCGGGTGAGGCTGGCTCGCGCGGGAGCCGTCGGGGGCGTTTCCCCACGGGCAGCATTCGCCGCCGCTTCGAGTACACGGGTCGCGTCACCCTCGCTGAGGATCGACGTGGTCGTGACCTCGACTGCGGGTGGTGGAGTCTCGACGGCTTCTCCGGCCGTCACCCCCTCCAGACTCAGGGCGGCGGCAACTTCCTCGGCGGGCGGAGCGGTGAGCTCCTCGACTAGAGCGGGCGTCGCTTCCTCCACGGGGGGAGGAACATCGACGACCGGCGGCTCGGGGGGCGGAACGGTCGGCTCCGGCGTGGCTTCCGGCGCGGCCGGGGCTCCCAGGCCGCTCTCGGCGGCGTCGATGCGGGCGGCCAGGGCCGCGACGCGGTTGTTCATCTCGCTGAAGCCGTTGCCGACTTCAGTCTTCAGCTCGCCGAAGGCCGTCGTGATCGGTTCCAGGCCCAGCGTGGCGGCGGCCTGGAATTCGTCGGCGGTCGGCAACTGGGGCACGCGGGACTCGAGGCCGCTGACCTTGGTGGCCAACTCCCCAAAACCTTCGCGGGCTTCCTGCGCGAGCTGGGTGAATTGCCCCACCAATCCCGAGTCCACTGCGGACTTGCGGGTGGCGGCAACCACCAGGTCCAGGATTCTGGACATTTGGACATCCCCTCCTCTTTCAAACATTTGGCCGAGTTGGACTGGTACGTCAGGCGCGCCCAAGAAAGCTTGTGACCAACTTAGGTGCGCAAGAACAGCCCATCCTTACATATCCACCTTGGTTTGTCAAGAGTTTTGAACCTGTTTAATGATATATTTTAAGAAGACCAAAACTTAGGCACTTTTTCCGAACCCCGCCGAGACGGGGTGGTGTCCTCCCCAGTTGTCATTGCGCGGTCGCCTCGGCGACCGCGCAATCTAAAACTCGTGATAACGAGCACGACTTCCGCCCTTTCTCCTTAACCCCAGGGGTTAAAACGCCCGGAAACCCCTGGGGTTTCCCCAAAAGGCGGAAGTCGTGCTCGAAACGAAAATAGGACTTTCTCACTTTTCCTGATTCACCTCTCACGAGTCAGAGCCACGTGAGAGGAGATCGGATCGAAGTGCGAAAGTCCTAAAATAGAAAGGGCCGGGCACTCGTTGAGTGCTCGACCCTTTCGGTAGCGAGTAGCGGCAGGCCCCGTACCAGTCAGTGACGGTATGGGGCAGAGTCGCTACTCGGTGGGGGTGGTGGCCGCCTGGGTGGCCTTGGTCTTCGGCGTCGGCTTGTGGCCGACGATCTTCACCGCGTCGTTCGGCTCGGCCGCGAGGTGAGCCTGGATGAGGGGAAGGAGTCGGTCGCGCTCGCCCGTCTTCCCCTGGGTGAGGCCCAGGGCGACGGCACCGTTGCGGAGCTCCTCGCGGTTCCAGCCCTCGAGGCCGAGCGACTCGACCGTAACCTGTTCGGCTGCCGCGGGCTTCGGGGCGTTGCCCTTCTTCCCGTGCTTCGACTTGCTCTGCTCCTCGGCCTCGTGGCGGAAGAAGCTGACCAGATCGCGGATGCGCTGCTCGGCGGGGCCCGGGGTCGCGGCAACTTCGCCACCGGCGATGTCAGTGTCGTTGGCGGCGCTGGTCTCTCCCTGTCCCACGCGCGCCATCTTGTCGGTGATGCCCAGGACGTGGCCGAGGTCCGAGCGCTGGCCGCCCAGTACCAGATCCCTCATCAACGCATCCTGCTGATGCCAGAGGGCACCACCCGGGCCCAGCTATATCGAAAGAGCCGCTGGCTGGCCTGCACCGGCGTTCCG
>CAYINH010000439.1:0-2145 GCA_964364615.1 uncultured Gemmatimonadaceae bacterium | reverse complement strand
TTGGTCAGCCCGCTCCTGCCGATCGGCGACTGGGCGGTCCTGGCAGCCGGCGAGGTCATCCGCGGCCTGGTGATCTCCCGGCTGGCGGGGATCGCCCTGCCGGCGGCGTGGGCCTCGATTGCGATCGAGCGGGTGTTTGATGCCATGACGCTGGTCGCGCTGCTGGTCGTCGCCCTGGCGGCCGGCGCACTCCCGGATGGCGCCGCCTTTGCCGGCATGTCCGCCGCCCAGCTGGCAGGTGTGGTGGCAACCGGGGGAGTGGCGGCGTTCGGTGTCGGGGCGGCCGTATTGATCTGGCCCGCGGGCATCGCCCGGATCATCGATCGCCTGATCCCGTGGCCGGCTCTCGTCGGCCGACTGGTCGCCCTCGTGGCCGGCATCCGGGAAGGGGTCGGTGCCCTGCGGTCCCCGCGCCGCCTGGCTGCCGCCGTCGGGTGGTCGCTGGTCATCTGGGGTGTCAATGTCGCGAGCTTTCTGATCCTCTTTCCGGCCTTCGGGATCGAACTCGGCCTGGCACCGGCTCTGGTGGTGCAGGCCGCCATCAGCTTCGGTGTCGCGGTCCCCTCCAGTCCCGGGTTCATCGGCGTGTTCGAGGCCGCGATCATCCTGTCGCTCGGGCTGTACGGCGTGGACCGGGATACCGCGCTCGCTTACGCCCTCACCTATCACGTCACCACCTTCTTCCCCATCACCCTCCTGGGGATGCTGTCGGTGGCCCGGACGCCGATCGGGTGGGGGGAGGTCCGGCAGGTGCGGGCCCGATGACGGACCAGGTCACCATCTCCGCGCGGGCCAAGGTCAACCTCTTTCTCCGGGTCCTGGCGAGGGAGGCCGACGGCTACCATGGCATCGAGACGCTCTTCTGCCGGATCGACCTGGCGGATGAGCTCACCGCCGTCCGCTCCCCAGCGGGCGTGGAACTGGTGGTGGAAGGCGCCGACACCGGGCCCCCGGAGGACAACCTCGCCGTCCGGGCCGCCCGGTTGGTGCTGGAGGCGACGGGGCAGCGGTTCGGGGTGCGGTTGTCGCTGGTCAAGCGGATTCCGGTCGCCGCGGGCCTCGGCGGGGGATCGGCCGACGCGGCGGCCGCCCTCAGCGCGGTGAACGGCCTGGCCGGCAATGTCATCCCGGGCCATGAACTGCTCCAGTTCGCGGCCCGGCTGGGAGCCGATGTGCCCTTCTGCCTGAGCGGGGCGGCCCTGGCGCTGGGCTGGGGCCACGGGGACCGCCTGATGGCCCTGTCTCCCCTTCCGGCCGCCCCGGCCTTGCTGGTCTGCCCCCAGGTCGAGGTCTCGCCCGCCCAGGCGTCCCGGTGGGTGGATGAGCAGCGGGCCGGAGCAGGCCAGCGACGGGCGATTATCCTGGACCGGGAGGGCCTCGGATCCTGGAGCAGCATTGCCCGGATGGCCGGCAACGATTTCGAAACCCCCGTCTTCGGAAAGCACCCGGCGGTTCGATCCGCCTTTGAAGCCCTGGTGGGGACCGGTCCCCTGCTGTGCCGGATGAGCGGTTCCGGAGCGGCCGTGTTCGCGGTCTACCGCTCGGCCAGAGACCGGGACGACGCCCGAGACCAGCTCGGCAAGCGACTCGGGCGGGTCATTTCGAGCGAGACCGGCTGACGGAACGCCTTCCCGTTGTTACTTTCGGTGGCACTGGCCCTTCGTCCAATGGCAGGACACCAGTCTTTGGATCTGGGAATGGTGGTTCGAATCCACCAGGGCCAATCTTCGTGCGGTAGTGTTCCACCCGCGTCACAGGGTCTGCCGGTCGCGGCCCTGATTGACCGGAACACCCTTTACCTATTAGACTTAGGGGCTGTGGAGATGAAGGCAACCGCGTTGTCCCGCGTCCCGTACCTGGTGATGAGCGGCTCGGCCAACCGACCCCTCGCGGAAGAGGTTGCCCGGCACTTGGAACTGTCGCTCTGCGCGGTGACCATCCGGCGCTTTGCCGATGGTGAGTTGTTCGTCAAGATCGACGAGAACGTCCGGGGCCGGGATGTCTTCATCATCCAGCCGACCAATCCCCCGGCGGAGAATCTGATCGAACTGTTGTTGCTCATGGATGCCGCCCGGCGCGCCAGCGCGGCGCGGATCACCGCGGTGATCCCGTACTTCGGCTACGCGCGCCAGGACCGCAAGGATC
>CAYINH010000438.1:0-2170 GCA_964364615.1 uncultured Gemmatimonadaceae bacterium | reverse complement strand
GCCCGTGAACGCTGGTCGCCTTGACCGTGAAGGGATCCCCTTCGACCGGCTTCCCCGCCTCGGCGCCCATCACCACCGGCACCCCGAGTTCGGGCGCGTCAAACCGCTCGGCGCAGCCGGTCGCAAGGAGGAGCAGAAACAGGATCCCGAGCGCGTGTCGTCCCACGGGCAGACTCCCAGTCATCAGAGGTGGAGCGCCATGCTGAGGCCCAAGGTCCCGTCCTGGTCCTTGACCCGATCATAGGCCGCGCGGAAGGAAATTCCGCCCAGCAGCGTCAGGTCCACTCCGGCCCCGATCGCGAACAGATTCTCGAAGGTACTGCCACCCGCCACCGTGGTGCGCACCAGTTGGAGCCGGGGCGCCACCCAGGGTCTGATCGACAGGACCGGTGTGGGGATCACCAGCGACGCGGCCGCCCCGACCGGAATGTGGACCTGGCTGGAATCGGGATCTGCACTGTCCATGGTCCCGGCTCCACCCTGCAGGTAGAGGGCGAATGGACTGAGCGCGCCGCCGACCACCTTGAACCCGAGCATGGCGCCATAGGCCTTCTGGGACCCGCCTGGGCCGGACGGGTTGAACGAGGCCACGGTCGCCGAAAGTCCCAGCCGACCCACGGCCAGTGTCCCCCGAGCGCCGAACGCCATCCCCTTCCCGGTCGGCGTCTCCTTGCCCGCGAATCCGACCAGGCCTTCGATCTCGACCGTGGGAGAGAACCCGCCGCCGTAGACCGGAAGCCCAGGGGTCTGCGCCAGCGCCGGGCCGGCCGACAGCAGCAGGAGCAGGGCGACCCGGTTCACTTGATCCACGACAGCCCGATCGAGACCCCTTCGATGTCACCCAACCCACCCGACACCCGGAGGTCGAGCGACCGCGTCACCCGGAAATCCACTCCAAAACCGAAGCCGACCAGGATCTCACTGCTGTCCCCGAAGGTGGGCACCACGACCGGGTGGAAATACGGCACGAAGCTGATCCCATTCTCGATCTCGATCCGGCGTCCGAGCGACAGTCCGACCGGCAGGTAGAGCTGACTGCCATCCCCCAGGCGGCCACCCACCCCGCCGGTGAAGCTGCCATCCAGTGGGAAGTCCTCGCTGTGCTCGATCACCCGGAACCGGACATCGGCACCGATCAGGCCGTAGCTGTCGTTGCCCCCCATGGTACGATCGACACTGAGGATGCCGGCCCGGATCCCGATGTCGAACTTCCCGGTCCCGTACCGATAGGCCCCTTCCAGGGCGAACCCCGGACCGGGGTCGGCCAGCATGCCGCCCACTTCCATCGTACTGAAGGCCCGATAGGGGGCCATGTAGACCGGGGTCCCGAGGGTCTGGCCATCCGCCAGGCTCGCGGCGCCGGCGGTGATGAGCAGGGTAAGGCTCAGGCTACGCAGCATCGGCATCTCCGCTGACTCGCTCGGCCACGACCCGGACCGTGTCGTCGGCCACTTGAAGGAATCCGCCCTCGATCCGGAGCCGGCGGACCGCGCCCTCGGGGGTGCGGATCCGGAGCACTCCGCGGCCGAGCGGGGCCATGAACGGGGCGTGATGGGGCCAGATCCCGACCTCGCCGTCATACACCGGGACCACGACGCTGGCGGCGTCCCCGTCAAAGGAGGACGCTTCGGGCGAGATAACCAGCACGCGCATCAGCTGGCCGCCATCTTCCGGGCCTTCTCGATCACTTCGTCGATGCCGCCCACCATGTAGAATGCCTGCTCCGGCAGCTGGTCAAACTCGCCCGAGAGCACCCGCTCGAAACTCTCGATCGTCTCCTCCAGCTTGACGTACTTGCCCGCAAAGCCGGTGAACTGCTCGGCCACGTGGAACGGCTGGGAGAGGAACCGCTGAATCCGGCGGGCCCGGGCCACCACCAGCTTGTCCTCTTCGCTCAGCTCGTCCATGCCGAGGATCGCGATGATGTCCTGGAGGGCCTTGTAGCGCTGCAGGGTCTTCTGCACCCCGAGCGCGACGTTGTAGTGGCGCTCGCCGATGAACTGGGGATCCAGAATCCGGCTGGCGCTGTCGACCGGATCGACCGCCGGATAGATCCCGAGTTCCGCGATGGCGCGGGACAGCACCACGGTCGCGTCGAGGTGGGCAAACGCCGTCGCCGGCGCCGGGTCGGTCAGGTCGTCGGCCGGGACGTAGATCGCCTGAACCGAGG
>CAYINH010000437.1:0-2175 GCA_964364615.1 uncultured Gemmatimonadaceae bacterium | reverse complement strand
CGTCCGGGAGAGCGAGCGGTGCAGATAGTGGGGGGTCTGGGTGCTGGCCCACAGGGTGAGCCGGTCCCCGTGCGGCTCCCACCGCGCCAGCGCAGCGTGCGGCTCCATCGGACTCTGGTAGCTGCGGTTGCCGACGAACCGCTGCTCCCGCACCAGATCCGCCTCCGCGAACCCCTGCTCCACGTTGCCGAAATTCCAGTCGACCCGGGTGTTGATGTTGCCGGCGTAGCGGGGATGCTCGGGGTGGATCACCGGCGCACCGGGCGCCATCGCGGCCTCCGCGTCGAACACCGCCGGCAGCGGCTCGAAGGTCACGTCGATCAGCTGGAGGGCCCGCTCCGCCGTTTCCAGATCGACGGCGGCGACGGCAGCGATCTCATCGCCCAGATACCGGACCCGGTCCTTGGCCAGGATCTGCTCGTCCTCGCGGGCGGGGCTCACTCCGTACCAGGTGTCCGGCACATCGGCCCCGGTGATCACCGCCAGCACCCCGGGCAGGGCCCGGGCCCTGGAGACGTCGATCCGGGTGATGCGCCCGTGCGCGATCGAACTCCCGAGGATCTTCCCGTAAAGCATCCCCGGCAGCCGGAAATCGGCGGTGTACTTGGCCCGGCCGGTCGTCTTGTCGGGACCGTCATAGCGGGTGACCCCCCGGCCAACGATGGCGTGATCCCGCCGCTGGTCCTGTTCCCCGTGAACGATCGGGGTGGTATCGAGCGGCACTCCCTCGAAACTCCGCCACCCCTGGACGGCGCGGATGATCCGGGGATAGGCCCCGCAGCGACAGAGGTTGCCGCTCAACGCCTCCCGGACTTCCTCTTCCGACGGATCGGGAACCCGGTCGATCAGCACCTTGGCCGACATCAGCATGCCCGAGGTGCAGTAGCCGCACTGCAGCGCCCCGTGTTTGATGAACGCCTTCTGGAGCGGGTGGAGGTCACCGTCCCGCGCCAGCCCCTCGACCGTGGTGATCGACTTCCCGTCGGCGGCCACGGCGAGCGTCAGGCACGCCGCCACCGGGTGCCCCCCCATCTCGACCGTGCAGGCACCGCAGTCTCCGGATCCGCACCCCTGCTTGGCACCGGTCAGGCCGAGCTGGTCGCGGAGCGCGGCCAGGAGGGTCGTGTTGGGCCGCACGGCAAGCACCCGCTCCTCGCCGTTGACCTGCAGCCGGACCAGCGTCTCCTGGCTCATGGGAGCTGTATCCCGGCGCGCGACGTCGCCTCGTAGAGGGCCCGCCTCGTGAGCACCGCCACCAGCTCCCGTCGAAATGCGGCCGAGCCGCGGAGGTCCGAAATCGGGAGTGCTTCCTCGGCACTGGTGGCCCCGGCGACGGCAAAGAGTTCGTCGCTGGGTGCTTCACCTTCCAGGACCGCCGCCGCCCGGGTGGCCAGCAGGGGAATCGGCGCCACGGCTCCCAGCGCGATCCGGGCTCCCACGATCCGTCCCTCGACGAACCCGACCCCGGCCGCGACCGCCGCCACCGCGAGCGCCGAACCGCGTCTCCGGGCAAACCGCTGATAGCTGGCGCCAAACTGCGACTCCGGCCGGGGAATCCGGATCCCGATGAGCAGTTCCCCAGGGAGCAAAACCGTCTGTCGCGGCCCGACGAAGAACGCCTCGGCGCCCACCTCGCGCGGCCCGGCCGGCCCGAGCAGGTCCAGCCGTGCCCGACTGACGATGGCCGGCGGCGGGGTATCGGCACAGGGCACCGCGCGGCAGAAATTGCCACCGATCGTCGCCAGGCTTCGGATGGGCGGGCTCCCGACCGCACCGGCCGCCTCGGCAAGCGCGGGACACCATTCCCGCACCAGAGTCGACCTCGCGACCTCGGCCACCGTCGTCAGCGCCCCGATCCACAGCGTGCCGGCCTCCACCCGGACACCGTGCAACTCCTCGACCCCCTCCAGGGCGATGAGCTGCCGGGCACCCTCCCGGCCACGGTGGTAGTCGGGCAGCAGCTCGGTCCCGCCGGCCAGGAACGCCCCGTCGGCCCCGCACTGGACGCCGAGAGTACAGGCGTCGGCCAAGGTCGCGGGGCGGTGGTAGGCGATCGTGGGAAGTGCCATTTCAGTTCGCCATGGCGGCGGTCCAGGCCGGCTCCGGGCGCCCCAGTTTCCGGTAGCGGAAGGCGCCCCAGAGCGCCGCCCCGATGGCCCCGGTGTAGATGGCGTC
>CAYINH010000436.1:0-2177 GCA_964364615.1 uncultured Gemmatimonadaceae bacterium | reverse complement strand
CGTAGTGCTTGGGGCAACCGGAACAAACCCTCGCCGAGGACCGTCATCATCCTTTTCTCCCGGGCCCGCCCGGAATCACCTCACCAATCATCGCCGCCAGTGCTCGAAAATGCCGCAGGCGAATTCGCTTCGGCTCGGCAATGAAGGCGCCAATTTTTGCGCGGACCATGCCATATACATGAGACCAGAAAAAGCTCCGCCCATAGGCGTGGGCATTCGCCTTGCGCAATTCATACCCGCCCACCTCTTGCACCGTCGCTGCCATCACGCGCGCGCCCTGATCCTCGAAACCCAACGGCTCCACCTCACCAGTGGCCACGTTATAGCGGACGCCAATTGATCGGCGGTTCCAGCGATGCCAACGCTTGCGAATGTGTCGAGCGGGCACACCCGCTGTGTCGTAGTCTCCGGGCCCGTCAATGTCGGCGAACATGAAATTGCCCAGGCCGTAGAAGACCCAGACACCGTCAATGCGTTCCCAAGGCTGGAGCACGTGTGCATGCGTCCCAATAACCAAGTCGGCTCCGGCAGCCACGACTGCTCGTGCAAGCTCACGATCCTCTGGTCGTGGGAGGTGAACCTCCTCGACGCCCCAATGAAGATACACGACAACCTTGGTGGCTCCCTTCCTACGCGCTGAGGCAATGTCGCGCGCGATTTCCACCGGGTCAATCGGCTTCACGCCCGGACCTGTGGTTGTGGCGAAGACAGGATGAGCCGTCGAACAGACGTACCCGCACAGCCCAAGCATGACTGGGCCCATGTCGATAATGAGAGGGTTGCCCACGTTCTGCCCCAGAGTCCCCGCCCCAAAGCTCGGCACCCCTTGCAACTGCAAAGAAGTCAAGGTGTCTGTCAGGCCCTCGCCAAAGAAGTCCATGCAGTGATTATTGGCGAGACAGACGGCCAAGGTCTCCCCCCTGAATGCCGATTGGAAGTAGGGCTCATCGGAGCGGAGATTGATTTTCCCTGGGTACCCGACCGTCCGTAGCGTGATGGGAGCCTCAAGATTGAGGATCACTGGATCTAGGAAGGGAACGGTGGCACTCCGGGGCTTCCTGAGCCAAACATCACCAAGGAAGACAACAGAAGTCATGAAGGGTGGCACAGCCTTTCAGCCAGGGCGGAACATGAAGATCGACCCCTGCTGGGTCGGCAAAGACCATTGCAACCGCGGGAGAGCACCCGCCTCACATCTCCGCCATCCCCGGATCAGCTCCGGTCACCGTCCCATGCAAGGCAAACTGTCTCGGCTCGAGGGTCAGTCACTGGAAACCCCCGATGGGGCGCTAGGAGGTAAGGGGTTCCTAACGCGCTCGTTGTGAGGACTTGAAGCCTGGCTGGCCTATGGTGCGACCCCCTGGATGCGTGTCAGCAACTGGATCACATCAACACCCGGATCGCTCCCAGCCACGCCCTTACCGCGTGCTTGGCTGCCCGCCGAGAGCCGGAAGTCCCCCGCTGCGACATCAATAAATCCAACCTGGGCCATGTCCGACAGGAACGTAGTAGTTGGCGGGTAGCTAGATGCCGCCACTCCAGACTGCCCGAAGAATACATTGTAACCCACATCGTAGGTGTTGAAACGGTTTGCGAGGGTGGTTGTGCCCGGTCCGCCACTACCGAATATGCCGTAGGATCCATAGCTCGCCAAATTGTTACGGTAGACAAGGCCAACGCCACGAGGAGGCGAGCCGTCCGATGGCAGGTAAAGCGCAGAATGCTGAGACAGGATTGTGTTGTTGGTGATTGTCAGGTAGTCAATGGCAGACTCAGATGAACCTAGCACCAGAAAGGCCGCCGAAGCGCCGGGCCCCCAGTCCGACTCCGCCCCCATGCGGTAGACGAGGTTCTGAGTGATCAAGATTCGGCTCATTGGAACCGCTGGAGATGGCTCCGGGCGCGCAGCCAAGTTGAATGCGTTGCCTTCGGCGTTGCGGATCACATTGAAGCGGATCGTCAGGTCCCGCGTTTCAGACCACGGCGCCGACCCCGACTGGTTCACGCTCTTCAAGACAAAGGCAGCACCAGTCTGACCGTCCACCCAACTGTTTTCAAAGACATTCTCCTCGATCAATACCCGTTTGGCGTTCTTGAGTTCCAGGAGATTCTTGGCACTCCAAAGCCCCCTCCACGACGCCGGCGGGAAAAAGTGATTGCGTCGAATGGTATTATCC
>CAYINH010000435.1:0-2189 GCA_964364615.1 uncultured Gemmatimonadaceae bacterium | reverse complement strand
CGGCCGGGGAGCGGCGCCGCTATCTGGACCGGGTGCTGGCGCTGGCCGACCCGGCCTACCTGAGAGCCCTGCTGCGATATCGGGCCGGACTCAGCCAGCGGAACGCTGCCCTGCGGGGCGGACAGGCCGAAGTGGCCCGAGCATTCGGCGCACGGCTGGCCGAGTCGGGCGCGGAGGTCATCCGGCACCGACTGGCGTGGGTCGAAGCCCAGCGCGACCGGTTTGAGGAGGATTGCCTGGCCTTGGGCGAGACCCGGCCGGTGACCCTGCGGTACCGGGGCACGGCGGAGTTGGCGGAAGCTGGAGCCTGGGCCGAGCTGCTGGCCCGAGCGGCTGATCGAGAACTGGCCCGGGGGATGACCCTCGTCGGGCCCCACCGGGACGATCTGGTGATCGAGCAGGAGGGACGCGTGCTGCGCGATGTCGGATCCACCGGTCAACTCCGCACGGCGGCGGTCTCCCTGAAGCTGGCCGAGCTGGCGACCCTGCGGGAGGCGAGCGGCCGGGAGCCGGTGCTGCTGCTGGACGATGTCTTTGCCGAGCTGGACCGCGAGCGGCAGGAGCGCCTGTCGGTGCGACTGGCCGGCCCAGGAGTCCGACAGGTGTTCCTGACGGCGGCCCGGCGAGATGAACTCCCCGAGGGTCTGGCGCTGGACGTCTTCGAAGTGCGGGATGGTGCCCTCCGGCCCGCCGCAGTGCCGGTCTGATGCGCAAGCGGGACTCGACCGAGAAGCGCCAGCCGCTGCCGATTGCCGAAGTGCTCCGGTCGTGGGCTCGACGAGCGGGCCTGACGAGACGATTGGATCTGGCCCAGGCAGTCGAGGACTGGCCCGAGCGGGTCGGGCCGCAGATCGCTGCGGTGACCCGGGCCGAGTCGGTCACCCCGGACGGGATTCTATGGGTTCGGGTCCCGAGTGCCGCCTGGGCGACCGAATTGAGCATGATGACCCCCCGCATCCTGGCCAAGCTCAACGCCGGCCGGTCGGGGCGAATTCGCGAGATCCGCTGGCGCACCGGTTCGCTGCACCAGTCCTGATGACCCTTTGCGAAGGTAACGATGGCATCCTCTGAGACTCCCCACGCCAACGGCAGCTACGACGCCCACTCCATCACGGTCCTCAAGGGGCTGGAGGCGGTCCGGAAGCGGCCGGGCATGTACATCGGATCGACCTCCGAGAACGGGCTGCACCACCTGGTGTACGAAGTGGTGGACAACTCGATCGACGAGGCGCTGGCCGGTTACTGTGACAGGATCGAGGTCACCATCTCCTCGGAGAACGTGATCACCGTCACGGACAACGGACGCGGGATTCCGGTGGACCTGCACCCCACCGAGAAGATCCCCGGTGTGGAACTCGCCCTGACCACGCTGCACGCGGGCGGCAAGTTCGACAAGTCGAGTTACAAGGTGTCCGGCGGGCTGCACGGGGTGGGCGTGTCGGTGGTCAACGCGCTGTCGGAGCGGCTGGAGGTGATCGTCGACCGGGATGGCCAGCGCCATCAGATGGTGTTTTCCCGGGGTCATACCACCAGCAAACTGCAGGTGATCGGCAAGGCCAAGGGCACCGGCACCACGGTCATCTTCAAGCCCGACCCGGAGATCTTCACGGTCCTCGAATTCAGCTACACCACCCTGGTCGACCGGCTCCGCAACCTGGCGTTCCTCAACCAGGGCGTGAAGATCATCCTTCGGGATGAGCGGAAGACGCCGGTCGGCGAGGACACCTTCCTTGCCAAGGGAGGCCTGGTCGAGTTCGTCACCTGGATCAACCGCAGCAAGAAGACCCTGCATCCCAAGCCGATCGCCTTCTCGACCACCAAGGACGACGTCGAGGTGGACATCGCGATGCAGTACACCGAGGGATACAACGAAAACACCTTCACCTTCGTCAACAACATCAACACCCACGAGGGCGGGACCCATCTGACCGGGTTCAAGTCTGCCCTGACCCGGACGGTGAACGCCACCGCCCAGGGGATGGGGTCGCTCAAGCGGGAGGACTTCTCGCTCAGCGGGGATGACATCCGGGAGGGCCTGACCTGCGTGCTCCACGTCAAGGTCAAGGAGCCGCAGTTCGAGGGCCAGACCAAGACCAAGCTGGGCAATTCCGAAGTGGAGGGGATCGTCAAGCAGGTGATCAACGAGCACCTCGCGGCCTATCTCGGAGAGCACCCGCCGGTGGCGCGGG
>CAYINH010000434.1:0-2198 GCA_964364615.1 uncultured Gemmatimonadaceae bacterium | reverse complement strand
GAAGACCCTCTCGATCAGCCAGAACCATCTTTCGCTCGACGCCCCGATGACGCCGGGTGAGGACAACCGGCTGCTCGACTACCTCCCGGACACTCAGAATGCCGGTCCCGACCAGGAGACCTTCGAGCACGCCCTGACGCAATCGATCGAGGAAGTCCTGTGCACCTTGAAGGAACGGGAATCCAAGATTCTCCGGCTTTACTTCGGGCTCGACGAGCCGGAGCCACTGACGCTGGAGGAAATCGGCGCCCGGTTGGGGATCACCCGGGAACGGGTCCGCCAGATCAAGGAGAAGGCCCTGAGCCGACTCCGGCACGTCAGTCGGGCCAAGGCGCTCGAGAGTTTCCTGTCCTGAACCGCCCTTCGCCTCGCGAAGGTCTCATGCCCCGTGGCCATCGGTTGATCGGTCTGCTCCTGCTGGCCGCCTGTGCCCCCGCCCCGGAAGGGCTTCCCTCGATCGCGCCCGAGACTACGGAGCCCCAGATCCGGGTGGCCCTGGTGCGTCAGGGGATGGTCCTCGCACTGGGCGGGGGCGACGCGCTGAACCTGCTCGACCAGTCCGGCTTCCCGATCCTGTCGCTGGCCTCGGGGGCCGTGGCCCGACTGGAAGCGGTTGGCGACATGATCCGGGTCCGAGCTGGTGGGGCGGGGGTTGGCCCGGTCCTCCGGCTGGAGGTCCTGGCCGACCCGCCCGGACTGGTTCGAGTAGCCGGTCGGGAGTACCGCGGTGGACTGGTGGTGACGGCGGCGGCCGGCCAGTTGCTGGTGATCAACCGGCTCGGGATCGAGTCCTACCTGGCTGGCGTGGTCAACGCGGAGATGGGGCGGCGGGCGGACCCGGAACTCGAGGCCCTGCTGGCGCAGGCGATCGTCTCCCGGACCTACGCACTGCAGGCGCTGGCCCGCGGCCGCACCCTGCCATGGGACGTGGTGGCGACCGTGTCCGACCAGGCCTACCTCGGGGTCGGGAGCGAACTGGAGCAGGGCTGGAACGCGGTGCGGCGGACCCAGGGGCAGATCCTGGAGTACCAGGGAGAGCCGATCGATCCGTTCTATCACTCGACCTGTGGGGGGAGGACGGCGGCTGGAGACGAAGTGTTCCAGTACGCCCGTCGGCCGTATCTCCAGTCAATCCTGGACGCCGCGCCAGATGGTACCAGCTGGTGTGCGATCTCCCCGCGCTACCGGTGGACCGAAAGCTGGAGCGCCGCCGCCCTCGCCGAGGTCCTGCAAGCCACGCTGCCGCCACTCGGGATGACGTCGGAGCGGCAGGGGGCGGTGCGTGACGTCTCGGTGACCGAGCGCTCCCGATCGGGACGGGTCGCTGAACTGACGATCGCCTTCGAGCGGGGGAGCGTACCGGTCCGGGGTCAGGCGGTTCGACAGGCCCTCCGCCCCAGCGGGGTCGACCAGCTCCGGAGTGCCAACTTCCGGATTGTCACCACCCGCAGCGACGGCCGGCTGCAGCAGCTCGCCACGGAAGGTGGTGGCGCCGGGCATGGGGTGGGAATGTGCCAGTGGGGGGCCGTCGGTCGGGCCCGCGCCGGCTTCTCCGCGACCGCCATTCTCGCAGCCTATTTTCCCGGGGCGATGCTGGCCCGACGTTGGTGATTTGGCCGTGCTATCTTAGGGACTGACCTGTCACCCTCAGCCCTCGACGCGATGACTGATTCCCTCCGGCTCGGCATCATAGGCGCTGGTGCCGTCTTCCAGGTGGCCCACCTCCCCGTCCTCAGGAAACTCAAGGGCGTCGAATTGGCCGGTTTCTGCGACGCGGACCTGGCCAAGGCTCGCGCCCTGGCCAGCCGGCACGGTGTCGCGAACGTGTACGACGACATCGAGGACCTGTTCACCCACGAGTCCCCTGACGCGGTGCTGATCTGTACCCCGAACCACCTGCACGAGGTCCACACCCTGACCGCGTTGGCGGCGGGGGCGCACGTGCTGGTTGAGAAGCCCTTTGCCCTGTCGGTCAAGGCGGCCGAGCGGGTGGTTCGTCAGGCCGACAAGAGCGGCAAAGTGGTCATGGTCGGAGTCAATCACCGCTACCGGAGTGACTCCCAGGCGATCCGCAGCTTCGTGCAGAGCGGGGAACTCGGGGCGCTCGACAGCCTCCGAGCCGGGTGGCACATGGCCCGTCCCAGCCGAGCGCCGCTGGGGTGGCGGCAGCGCCGGGAGGAGTCGGGCGGCGGGGCGAT
>CAYINH010000433.1:0-2199 GCA_964364615.1 uncultured Gemmatimonadaceae bacterium | reverse complement strand
CCGCCGAAGATCACGACTTCGGAGGCCAGGACCCACCAGACGGCCAGCCGGCCGGTCGGAATCCCGGTGGCGCTTCGAGTGGTGGCAATCGGTGTGCTCGACACGGTCAGCCCTGGGATGGAGGGAGGTTCTGCGGCCAGAAATCGGTCTCCCGATCGGGATGGCCGTACTCGTACGGGCCGCGGTAGACCTTGGGCATCTGATCCACCGGCCAGTTGCCGTGCGGTGGGGGCGACGTCGTGGTCCACTCGAGGGTGTTGGACTGCCACGGGTTATTGCCGGCTGGAGGACCCTTCCGCAGGCTCTTGATCAGGTTCCAGAAGAAGAACACCTGGAACGCCATCATGACCAGCATCGCCACCGTCGCGAAGATCCGGATCGGCTGCATGGCCATCAATTCGGGAAAATTCTGGAAGTTGTAGATCCGCCGGTGCTGGCCGCCGAGGCCCAGCACGAACAGCGGGATGAAGATGAAGTTGAAGGGGATGACGGTGCCCCAGAAGTGGATCTTGCCGAGCCGCTCGTCCATCATCTTCCCGAACATCTTGGGGAACCAGTAGGTGAAGGCGGCGAAGCCCCCGATGATGGCGATCGGGAAGAAGGTGTAGTGGAAGTGTGCCAGCACGAAGTAGCTGTCGTGCAGGTAGACGTCGGCCCCGCTGGCGCCGAGGTAGATCCCGGTCATCCCGCCGATCAGGAACTCGAAGATGAACGCCAGGGCCCAGAGCATCGGGGTGGTCAGCCGGATCGAGCCGCCGTACATCGTGGCAAAGACCACGAAGAACATCTCGATCACCGGTATCGATATCAGCAGCGTGGTGACCGTGAAGATGTTGGCCATCCGGGGGTCGATCCCGGCGATGAACTGGTGGTGGGCCCAGACGAAGAAGCTGAGCACCCCGATCCCGACCGCGGTGAACAGCAACAGCCGATAGCCGAACAGCTTCCGCCGGGAGAAGGTGGCCACGATCTCGATCATCACCCCGACGGCGGGGAGCAGGACCACGTAGACCTCGGGGTGCCCGAAGAACCAGAACAGGTGCTGCCAGAGAATCGGGTCGCCACCCTGGTTCGGGTTGAAGAACCCGGTCCCGATGGTCTGGTCGAAGACCAGCATCACCGCCCCGGCAATCAGCGGCCCCACCGAGAGCATGAACAGGATGCTGGCGATCACGATCATCCAGCAGACCATCGGGATGTCGTAGGCCTTCATCCCCGGGGCCCGGGCGTTCATCAGGGTGGTGATGAAGTTGATTCCGCCCAGCAGGAAAGCCACGAACTCCAGCCCGACCGCCACCACCCAGAGGGTCGACCCCAGCGGGGTCAGATTGTACTCCGCCGTCGAGGAGAGCGGCGGATAGGCCGTCCAGGCGCCCCCGAACCCGCCCCCCTCGACGATCAGCGAGGCCAGGATCAGAATGGCGCTCAGCAGGAAGATCTGGTACGACAGCCGGTTGATCCGGGGAAACACCATGTCATCCGCGCCGATCATCAGCGGAATCAGGAAGTTCCCGAAGGCGGCGATCAGGACCGGCATCGCGACCCAGAAGATCATGATGGTGCCGTGGTTGGTGACCAGGGCGTTGTACTCCACCGGGGAGACCACCCCGAAGCCGGGCACCGAGATGCCGGGGAAGGCCAGCTGCATCCGGAAGACGTACGCCATCAGCCCGCCGATCAGGGCCATGACTACCCCAGTCCAGAGATACTGCTGGGCGATGACCTTGTGGTCGGTCGACCACAGGTACTTCAGGATGCCCTGCGGACCGTGATCCTGGTGGGCGTGAGCGTCGGCGGTGGTAGCGGCCATCGAGGCGATCTCCCTACTGCGTGGCAGCGGGGCTGTGGCCCGCGATCCAGGCGGCGTGCTCGGCCGCGTCCTGTACGTGAATCCGTCCTGCCATCACCCCGTGCCCGATGCCGCAGATCTCGGCGCACTGAATGTCGTAGGTCCCGGTGTCGGTGGCCTTGAACCACCCGGTGATCGTCCGGCCGGGGACGATGTCCTGCTTGATCCGGAAGACCGGGACCGAGAAGCTGTGGATCACGTCGCGGGACCGGAGTTGGAAGTGGTAGGTCCGATCGTTCTGGACGTACAGGTCGTCGGTCGTATAGATGTCGTCCGCCGTGTCGAGCCGGGCGTCGGCCCCCGGCTGCTGGAAGACCCAGCCCCACTGCTGTCCGATGACCCGGATGGTG
>CAYINH010000432.1:0-2231 GCA_964364615.1 uncultured Gemmatimonadaceae bacterium | reverse complement strand
CCCGCGTCTTCGAACTCGAGAGCGGCAGGCCCGACCCGACGGGCGCTGCCCTGGACGCCGACCGTCAGCCAGATCGCCTCGGTGCCGAAGATCTGCACCAGGGTGCCGCGGCACCCCTCGTACAGGTCGGTTTCGCTGTGGGCTTGGCGGCAGGCCGCGGTGATCGCGCGGCTGATTTCGCTGGCGGGGATGGAAAGGGATCCGAAGCTCATGGCCCCATAATAACAACGGGTGGAGGATCGTGCCCCGGCGGGGCGCTCAGGGGATGCCGAGGTACTTGTGGGTCTGCAGCGAAAGGTGCCATCCAGGGTGGGCCATGCAGTAGGCCACGGCGGACTCGGTGTTCTGGGCCCGTTCCGGCCCATCCATCGGTTGCAGGTAGAAGTGCCCGAAGTCGAGGTGGGCAAACCGCTCGGGCTCCGCGCCGTGTTGGGGGAACACCAGCTTGATCTCCTCCCCGCCCAGGACCACCAGCTCGGCCCCGGCCTTGGGGCTGACGCACAGCCAGTCGACCCCGGGCGGTGGGAGGATGGTGCCGTTGGTCTCGACCGCCACCTCGAAGCCGCAGGCGTGGAAGGCCTCGCAGAGGGCCTCATCGAGTTGCAGGAGGGGCTCCCCACCGGTGCAGACGACCAGGGGGCGCCCCGCGGGGACGCTACCCGATGGCCACCTGGCGTTCACCGCCACCGCCAACGCCCTGGCCGTCTCGAACCGACCACCGCCCGTGCCATCCATCCCGACGAAGTCGGTGTCGCAGAACTGGCAGACGGCGGTGGCCCGATCGGCCTCCCGGCCCGACCAGAGGTTGCATCCGGTGAACCGGCAGAACACGGCGGGGCGACCGCTGTTGGCGCCTTCCCCCTGGAGGGTGAAGAAGATCTCCTTGACGGCATATCCCCCCATCAGTCCGGGCTCCCTGGCTGGTAGCTCACCGGATCGGCCATCCCGGCGTCGGCGAATCCTCTGAGTCGGAGGAGGCAGGAGTCGCAGCTTCCGCAGGCCAATCCCGACGGCGAGGGGTCATAGCAGCTGTGGGTGATCCCGTAGTCCAGTCCCAGCGAGATCCCCGCCCGGATGATCTCGCCCTTCGTCAGCTCCAGCAGCGGGGCATGGATCCGGAACCGGGCGCCTTCCACCCCCGCCCGGGTGGCGAGGTTGGCGAGCCGTTCGAACGCCGCCAGATACTCCGGCCGGCAATCCGGATACCCGGAGTAGTCGACCGCATTCACACCGACGAACAGGTCGGTGGTCCCGATCACTTCGGCCAGCCCGAGGGCCAGCGATAGAAAGATCGTGTTGCGGGCGGGGACATACGTGACCGGGATGCCCTGGCCGATCTGCGCCGCCGATCGCGCTCGGGGCACCGGGGTGTCGGTGGTCAGCGCCGAGCCCCCAATGGCGCGCAGGTCGAGCGACACCACCCGATGCGAGGCCGCGCCGAGGGCGCTGGCGACCCTGGCGGCCGCCTCGAGTTCCCGCTCGTGCCGCTGGCCATACCGAAAGCTGATCGTGTGGGTCTCGAACCCCTGGGATCGGGCCATGGCAAGCACCGTGGCCGAATCAAGGCCGCCACTGAGCAGCACCACCGCCCGGCGGGTCGGGTCGCTCGGGGTCATGCGGAACCCAGGAGATGCGGGAGCGCCTCGGACAATTTCGGGTCGGCAAACTCGAACCCCAGCGCATCCAGTCTGGCCGGTTGCACCTGGGCGCTGGCGAGCACGGCCTCTCGGGCGAGATCGCCGAGGAGCAGCTCCAGCAGGAAAGCCGGCACCCGGAACCGGGCGGGTCGCCGGAGGGCCGCGGCCAGTTCCCTGGTGAACTCGGCATTCCGCACCGGGTGGGGAGCGGTGACGTTGAGCGGACCGGTGAAACCAGCGTGATCGATGGCTTGGTCGATGACCGAGACGGCGTCGGGCAGGGAAACCCAGCTCATCCACTGCTCCCCGCTGCCCAGGGGGCCGCCCAGGCCCAGGCGGAAGATGGGGAGCACTCGCGCCATGATCCCGCCCCCGGCCCCGAGGATGACCCCAAACCGGAGGTGCACCAGCCGGATCCCGGCAGCGGCGGCCGGCGCGGCCGCTCGCTCCCAGTCGGACACCAGGTCGGCCAGAAAGCCGGACCCGCGCTCCGAGTGTTCCGTCAGAATCTCGTCGCCCCGGTTGCCGTAGATCCCGATCGCGGAGGCCGTGATCAGGACCGCCGGTGGCTGTGAAAGTCTGGCCACGGTTTCG
>CAYINH010000431.1:0-2244 GCA_964364615.1 uncultured Gemmatimonadaceae bacterium | reverse complement strand
GCTCGACTTCAAGACGGGTCGGCCGGTCTACTGGGTGGTCACCAACGACTTCGCCCAGATGACGCTGGACTTCATTCTGGACGAGCGGGGCCGGGAACTCCTGTGGGAGGGTCACCGTCGGACCGACCTGATTCGCTATGGCCGGTTCACTGGCGGCAGCTACCTCTGGTCCTGGAAGGGCGGGACGCAGGCCGGAACCTCCACCGAGGCCTTCCGTGACCTCTACCCCCTCCCGGCCAATGAGCTGGTGGCCAACCCGAACCTGAAGCAGAATCCGGGCTACTGAGGCCGGGTTTCGTTCCGTGAACGTCGCCACAGCTCCGTCGCCTCCGCGGCGGAGCTGTGGTTCGTTCCGGCCCCACCCAACCACCGCGCGCCCGCCCCATGCCGGCCGGGCGGCCGCGGCCCTGCTGCTGTGCTTCGCCCTGGCCTGCAGCGAGGGCCTCGCCCCGCCACCCGGCGGATCGGGTCCTCCCCCGGCGGGCCGGCCGGTCCTCGCCCCTACCTATCGTCCCAGCGGTCATGCCGCCGCCGGGGATGTCATGGTCCACCTGTTCGAGTGGCGCTGGCCCGACGTCGCCAGCGAATGCGAGAACATCCTGGGACCTGCCGGGGTGGCCGCCGTCCAGGTGTCGCCCCCCCAGGAGCACAGCCTAGTCCCCAGCCGGGACTGGAGCCAGCGCTACCAGCCCGTCAGCTACAGCCTGGGCCGGAGCCGTTCCGGGACTGCGGCGGAGTTCGCCGCCATGGTCACCCGCTGCCGCGCCGCGGGGGTCGGGATCATCGTGGATGCCGTGATCAACCACATGACCAACTTCCCGAGCCCCGGCACCGGGAGCAACGGCACCGCCTACACCAAGTACAGCTACCCGGGGCTCTATACCCTGGCGGACTTTCACTCGCCCTGCCCGCTGATCAACTACCAGGACGCCGCCAACGTCCAGGAGTGCGAACTGTTCTCGCTGCCGGACCTCCATACCGGCAAGAGCCCGGTACGGCAGACGATTGCGGACTACCTGCTGATGCTCGCCCGCCTTGGCGTCGCGGGCTACCGGATCGATGCCGCGAAACACATCCAGCAGGTCGAGCTCGATGACATCTTCACCAGGGTCAATCAGACCCTGACCGGCGAGGGACGCCCGCTGCCGTATGGTTACCTGGAGGTGGCGGGCGGCGCCGGCGAGGCGCTCTCCCCGCTGGACTACTTCGGGGAGGGATACGCGTCCGGTGGCGCCGCCGACATTACCGAATTCACCTTCGTTGGCGTCGGGAACAAGTTCCGGCGGATCAACGGCGAGTACATCGCCCAGCTCAACCCGCTCGGCACCCCGGGCAACCGGTTCTCGGAGGCGGCCTGGCGGCTGATGCCCTCGGACAAGGCCGTGGTCTTCCTGCAGAACCACGATACCCAGCACGAGTGCGGGATCGGCTACCGTGATGGCGCGGTGTTCCGGCTGGCCAACGTCTGGATGCTGGCCCAGCCCTACGGCTACCCCACGATCCTTTCCAGCTATGCCTTCGACTGCCCCCTGGGCAACTCGAAGGGGCCCCCCTCCGACGCGGGCGGGAACACCAACCCGGTCAGTTGCGCCCCGGTCATGGAAGCGGCCGTCATCGGTCAGTGGATCTGCGAGCATCGCCATCCGTACCTGCGGACCATGATCGGGTTCCGGCGGGTGGTCGCGGGCGCCGGCATCAACCACTGGTGGGACAACGGCAGCCAGGCGATCGCCTTCTCCCGGGGCGATCGTGGCTTCGTGGCCATCAACCGGGAGGACGTGACGGTTACCGCCACCATCCCGACCGGGCTGGCCCCGGGAGGGTATTGCGACCGGCTCACCGGCGGCGTGGCCGGCGCCGGGTGCGCCGGAACCGCCGTTCAGGTCGACGGGTCCGGGGCGGTGCAGCTCACCCTCCCGCCGCGGACGGCTGTGGCCTTCGACGTCTCCACCCGACCCTGAGCCGGGGTCCACCGCCTTGCTTCTGAAGGAGTCCCCATGCGGTTCCGCCATCTGATCGCCGCACTCGCCGCCACCGTGCTGCTGACCGGGACCGTCCTGCCGCCCCACCCGATGGCGGCCCAGGCGGCGCCGGGGGCCATGGCCCCGGACACCTCCTGGGTGGCCCGCAGCATCCTGTACGAGGTGTTCGTCCGGGACTTCTCGCCCACGGGGGATCTGCGGGGGCTGATCGAAGGCCTGGACCGGATCGAGGCGGCAGGGGCGAACGTGGTCTGGCTGATGC
>CAYINH010000430.1:0-2256 GCA_964364615.1 uncultured Gemmatimonadaceae bacterium | reverse complement strand
CGGAGGCCGCCTGAGGGCCAACACCGACTACGACCCCGCGGCCGGTCCCGCCATGACGGCCTACCGGACCTGGTCCTGGCTACCGGCCACGGCTCACACGGGGGATCGGCTGACCGCCGCCGGGATCCGGGGGGCGATCGACAACCAGCTTGCCGCCAAGGGATTCACGAAGGTCGAGGGCGACAGCGCCGACTTCCGGGTCAGCTACATCCTGGCCGATGAGGGGAAGGTCGAGTACAACGTGGTGAACCCGTGGTACGGGTACGGTGCGTGGTATGGGGCTCGGATGGGGGTGGGGAGTTCCCGCTCCAGCACGGTGTGGGACCAGGGGACGCTGGCTATCGATATCGTGGATGGCAAGAAGGGCGAGCTGGTCTACCGCACCGTTGGCCAGGCGGAGATCACCACCGACCTGGCTCCGGCGGATCGGATCGAGCGGGTCAACAAGGCCGTGATCGCACTGCTGAAGTCGTTCCCGCCCAGGTGAATGCCCTCTCGCTCCGTATTCGCTATTCGTCCACCGCTCTCCAGGTGGACGAGTAGAGCGCGTCGGCCCTGATCTGACTGGGCTGGTCGCCAAAGATCTTCTCGCCGTCATAGCGGCCGTTCTCGATGAAGACCTCCGAGATCTTTCGTCCCGAGGTCACGCTGCCCGCCATGAAGATGCCCGGGACGTTGGACTCCAGGGTGTTGGGGTCCAGCGTCGGCCGACCCTCGTCGTCGAGCGCGATCCCCATCCCGCGGAACAGTTCAAAATCGGGGTGATACCCGGTCAGGGCGTAGACCCGGTCAGCCGGCAGCGTAGTCACCACCCCGTGGTCGTCCCGAACCACCACCGCGGCGGGTGTGATCTCCATCATCTCACTGGCAAACCGCGCCGCGATCTCCCCTGCCTTGACCCGATTCTCGAAGTCCGGCTTGAGCCAGTACTTGACGCTTGGCTTGAGCTGGGTGCCTCGATAGACCAGGGTGACCCGGGCCCCGGCCCGCCAGGCCTGGAGGGCGGATTCCACCGCCGAGTTCTTCCCGCCCACGATCACCACGTCGAGGCCGGTCGTCAGGTGGGGCTCGTCGAAATAGTGCGAGACATGGGGCAGGGACTCTCCCGGGATACCGAGCGGGTTGGGGTGCTCGAAGTACCCGGTGGCCAGGACCAGGCGGTCGCAACTCACCTGAGAGGGTCCCAGCCGGCTCTCCAGGGTGCAGTGGATCACCCCGCCCCGGCGCTCGGCGCCTCGCAGTCGAGTGAAGGTCCGGATCCGGAGCGCCTCGGTCCGGGCTACCCCACGATAGTACTTGAGGGCCTCCTCGCGGGTGGCCTTGGGTCCGGCGGTCACCAGCGGATGGCCACCGATCTCCAGCCGCTCTGGAGTGGTGAAGAACTGCATTCCGACCGGGTAGCGGACGATGGAGCCGGCGATCGGCCCGGCATCGAGGAGCAGTGGGTCAGCACCCCGGCGACGGGCCGAGATCCCGCAGGCCAGGCCGATCGGCCCCGCCCCGGCGATCAGGATCGGTTCATGGTCGGTGGTCGTCATGCCGGGAATCTAGTGTGTCCGGACGGTTGACCGGCATCGGGGCGCGACCTACACTCCGGCATCCCGTGGAGCAGAACCGTGAAGATCGCCACCTGGAACGTCAACTCGATTCGGGCCCGACTGGAGCGGCTGCTGGCGTTTCTCCAGCGGGCTCAGCCGGATGTGCTCTGCCTCCAGGAGCTCAAGGTGGCCGAGGATGATTTTCCCATGGAGGTGGTCGAGCGGGCGGGCTACCAGGCGGTGGTGCTGGGTCAGCGGACCTACAATGGCGTGGCGATCCTCTCCCGGACCCCGCTGACCGATGTGGACGTCGGGCTTCCGGGAGACGAAACCGACGACCAGGCCCGGCTGATCGCCGCCACGACCCGCGGGGTCCGGGTGCTGAGCGCCTACGTCCCCAACGGCCAGTCGGTGGGGAGCGAGAAGTGGAGCTACAAGCTCCGCTGGCTCCGCCGGCTGGAGGAGTGGCTGGCCGCCGAGTACCATCCTGGGCAAGCGCTGGCGCTCTGCGGAGACTTCAACGTCGCCCCCGAGGATCGGGATGCGGCGCGGCCCGAGGAGTGGGCCGACTCGGTCCTCTGCCACCCGGACTCGCGTGCCGCCCTGGCGGCCATTGCCAACTGGGGATTGGTGGACACGGTTCGGCTGCATCACCAGGGCCCCGGGCCGTGGACCTGGTGGGACTACCGGATGCTGGCGTTCCCGAAGGGGAACGGTC
>CAYINH010000429.1:0-2273 GCA_964364615.1 uncultured Gemmatimonadaceae bacterium | reverse complement strand
GTGGTACACCAGGGCCAGGTGGCCATCCGCCGCCGGATGCGGCTCACGATGTCCTGCGATCACCGGGTGATAGACGGTGCCACCGGCGCCGAGTTCCTCCGCACCGTCAAGCGAATGCTGGAAAACCCGCTGGCCCTGGTACTCTAGGGCCGGCCGCCCCAACCGACTTAACCCGAGGACCGATTACGTGGCTGCTTACGATCTCATCGTGCTCGGCGGAGGACCCGCCGGTTACGTCTGCGCCATTCGCGCCGCTCAGCTCGGCCTCGCCACCGCGGTGGTCGAGAAGGAGAAACTGGGCGGCGTCTGCGTCAACATCGGCTGCATCCCCACCAAGGCGCTGCTCCACAGCGCCCGGGTCGCCAACCTGGTGCAGCACGAATTGACGGGCCTCGGGGTGACCGTGGAGGGGGTCTCCACCGACTACGGCCTGGCGATGAAACGCTCCCGGAAGGTCTCCGAGCAGAACTCGAAGGGCGTCGAGTTCCTGATGAAGAAGCACAAGATCACCGTGATCAAGGGGACCGGCATCCTGGTGCCGGGCAGGAAGGTCAAGGTCGGCAGCGAGATCCACGAGGCGAAGAAGGCCGTGGTCATTGCCACCGGGTCGCGGGTCAAGGGCCTCCCCCAGATCGGGCTCGAGATCAACAAGACCACCGTGATCAGCAGTGACGAGGCGCTCTTCCTGGAGCAGACCCCGGGCACTATGGCCATCGTGGGCGCCGGGGCGGTGGGCTGCGAGTTCGCGGACATCTTCAACGCCTTCGGGTGTGCCGTGACCCTGGTCGAGGCGATGCCCCGGATTCTGCCCTTGGAGGATGCCGAGTCCTCGGAGGCCGTGGCCAAGAGCTTCGCGAAACGGAAGATCCAGGTCCTGGCCGGCGCCAAGGTGCTAAAGGCGACCGTGGGGCCCACGGGGGTCACCCTCGAGATCGAGGCCGGCGGCAAGTCGCAGAAGATCGAGGTCGAGAAGGTGCTGATGGCCGCCGGGCGGGCGGTCAACACCGAGCAGATGGGCTTCAAGGAGTGCGGCGTCGAGCTCACTCCCCAGGGGTTTGTGAAGGTGGCTCCAGGGACCCTGGAGACCACGGCCAAGGGCATCTACTGCATTGGAGACGTGGCCGGTCCCCCGATGCTGGCCCACAAGGGGAGCAGGGAGGGGGTGGTCGTGGCGGAACTGATCGCGGGGCAGCAGCCCCATCCGATCCGATACGACAACGTGCCAAGTGTCACCTACTGCCATCCGGAGGTGGCCAGCATCGGGCTCACCGAAGATCAGTGCAAGGAACAGAAGCTCGGCTATCAGGTCGGGAAGTTCCCGTTCAGCGCCAATGGCCGGGCCCGGGCCACCAACGAGACCGAGGGGTTCGTGAAGGTCCTTCGCGACACCAAATACGGGGAGATCCTCGGGGCGCACATCGTCGGGGGGCACGCCTCGGAGATGATCCATGAGCTGGCGGTGGCCCGGGAAAATGAATACACTGTCGAGGAAGTGGATCTGGCGATCCACGCCCATCCGACCCTGTCCGAGGCCGTGGCCGAAGCGTGCCTCGACTCGATGGGTCGGGTGATGCACACCTGACGTGACGGACCAGCCCCCCCACTCACCCCACCCGCTCGGGCCCGACGCTCCGGATAAGGACTACGTCGGGCTCGCCGTGGCCGGGATGAGTTCGGGCATCACCAGCGGCACTGCGGTGATCGCTGCCACGCTGTGGGCGGTCCGCTCTATGATGGTCGACGCGGCGCCCTCCACCACCCCCGACCTGAACTCTCCGGCGGCCAACCTCCTGCTGACGGGTACCCTGGCGGGCATCCTGCTGGCCGCCGTCGTGACCTGGCGATTCCTGGCCCCGGTGGGCTCGACCTACCGGCAGGGGGGCCTGAGCATGGTGGCGGCCTTCGCCACCATCGTGGGCTCGTTGCTGGCCATGCCGGTGGACCTCATGATTGGTCGCTGGGGAGTCCTCGGACTGGCCACGCTGTTGGCCCTGCTGGCCTGGCGGCTCGCCCGACGTGCCCGGCGCCTCGCCTTGGAAGCATGAGCCCACTTCCCCTCGGTGTGGTAGAACTCGGCCAGCGATCCTATTGGCCGGTGCTGCAGCTCCAGCGGGATCTGGTGCAGGCCCGGATCGCGGGGACCCTGGATCGCGACCTGCTCTTGCTGGTCGAACATCCACCGGTGGTGACCTTCGGACGGGGGACCCGGTCCACCAGTGTTCCGCTGCCGACGGACGTGCTGGAGGCACGCGGCTACGAGGTTGCGGATGTCG
>CAYINH010000428.1:0-2275 GCA_964364615.1 uncultured Gemmatimonadaceae bacterium | reverse complement strand
CAGCGCGCCTGGACCTGCAACCCGGACGGCTTGAGCCGGGCAACCGGCTGGCAGGCTCGCCACGACTTGGCCAGCGGAGCCCTGGAGACGCACCGCTGGTATCGGGATGCCGGTTGGCTGTGAGGTGAGGAAGAACGAACCGCTCCGCTTCATCGACTGGATCACCATCGGCTACCTGGCCCTGACGACGGTGATCGCGGCAGCCCGCCTCGAGGTCCGACCTCGCGCCGGTTGGGTCCTGGTCAGCAATGGCCTGATCCTGGGTCTCCTGCTCCGCGGCGCGCAGGCGGGGCGGGCGGGGCGGGCGGGCCGGATACTCCGGGAGATCTACCCGATCCTGATGCTCCCCGCGCTGTATGGGGGACTGGACCTGCTGAACGGATTCGACATCCCGGTCCGGGATCTGACCGTTCGCGGTTGGGAAGAGATGATCTTCGGCGGTCAGATCAGCCGAACCTGGTGGCAGGCCTTCCCGAGTCAGTTCTGGTCCACCGTCCTCCACGCGGCCTACTTCGCCTTCTACCTCATCATCCCGCTGCCGCCGATCTACTTCCTGGCGAAGGGCCGCCGCGATCACGCCCGGACGGCCGTGACGATGATCACTGCCACTCTTGTATTCTGCTACGCCATTTTTCTGTTCTTCCCCGTCGCCGGACCCTACTACGAGTTCCCCCGGCCCGTGGGCCTCCTGGTGGAGAACTGGGCGGCCCGGTTGGTGTACGCCACCCTGGCGCAGGGGAGTTCGTATGGGGCGGCCTTCCCCTCGTCCCACGTGGCGGCGACGGTGGCCGCTGTCCTGGCCACTTGGGTCGGCTCCCGGCGCCTGGCGCTCGTCCTGGCCGTTCCGACCGTCCTGCTGACCGTCGGGGTGGTCTACTGCCAGATGCACTATGCCGTCGACGCCCTGGCCGGCGCGGTGGTTCCACTGCTGCTCTTCCCGATCGTGCGTCGCACAGCGAGTTGAGCCGGGGCGACGCTCCTGGCCAGAATGACAAAGGGCCCGGGCGTCGTGCCCGGGCCCTTCGACTCTCGTCGAACCGCTTACTGAACCGTGATGATCCCGGTCATCTTGTTGGCCAGGTGCGGCAGGCAATTGAACCGATACTCTCCCGCGGGAACGCCCTGGAAGGTCACCGTGTACACCGCGTTGGCCTCGATGAGCAGCGGGCCGGCCAGCGGCGACATCTGGTCGGGCATGCCGGCGCTCAGGGCATCAGCCGAACCAGCCGGGATGCTGTCCAGAAAGAACTGGGCATTGTGCGGACCACCCGAGACATTGTGGAAGTTTACCCGATCGCCATTGGCGATCGTGAGGACGGACGGCACGAAATGATAGACCGTGCCCTCCATCGCCATGTTGACGTCGTGGGTGGCACCGGTCGCTGGAGCCGCGGCCGCTGCGGGTTCCGCCGCCGGAGCGGCCTCCTGCTGGGCGGGCTCTCCACCACCACAGGCCGCCACCACAAACGCCATCCCTGTCAGCATCGCAAACTTCTTCATTGGGGTCCCGTCTCCTGGTAGAGTCTCGTCGCACGCCAGCCGGATTCCGCCGGTTTCGGCCCCAATCGGGGAGCTTGTGAACAGATTCACAAATCTATCATCGGGCCGGTAAATTCACCAGTCCCACCAGCTTGCGGCTATATTTCAAGGCTTATGCCCCATTCCTACCCACCCCCACCGTGTCGTCGCCTCGGCTCGCAATGCCAGGCCATTCCGGTGACCCTCAGGGCCTAGTCCCCGCTCCCCGATGCGCGGGCAGGCGACCCCGAGGCCACCAGGCTGCTGGGCCACACCCAGCAAATAGAATTCGGGGAGCTCTGGCACCACAAGAGGGACCTCTTCGTCCGGGCTGAACTCCATGTCCCGTGCAAGTACCTCCGGGTCGATGGCGACCAGGCGGAGTGTCGAGCCCACGGCTTTGCCGGTCCGGTGCCGACGGCACCGCCCCGGCAACCTCAGCCGCGCCGGCTCGACGGGGACCACTTCCGGCTGGTCGAGCGAGGGAAACTCGAGGCACGGGAGCTGATCCGCCTCAAGCCGCGCCGATCCCTCACCGTCCTCGGGGGGGCGAACCCCTGCGCCACGGCCAACTGCCGGACGGCAGATCACACCCGGGGCGCCGCCTGCTGCCGGGACCTGCAGATCGAGATCATGTGCGACGTCGAGTGGACTGAGCAGGAGGCCCTGGTCCGATCCCGGAAATCGCCCTACCTCTGCAAGATCGTCCGCAACGACGACGACTCCCTGGAGGTCGAGATCATCTCGACCTGCGGAT